>JAFGNI010000055.1 GCA_016927095.1 Anaerolineae bacterium
ATGTCCCGATCACGGTGATCAGCCGTGAGGAGGGATCGGGGACGCGCGGTGCGTTCGAAGAGATGGTGATGGGGGAGGATGCGGCGATCACGGACAGCGCGATCTTCCAGGACAGCAACGGCAAGGTGCGGACGGCCGTGTCCAGCACGCCAAACTCCATCGCGTTCCTCTCCTTCGGTTATCTGGACAACAGCGTCCTGGCGATCGCGGTCGACGGCGTCGAGCCGACGGTTGAGAACGCGATCAACGGCACGTACCCGGTGGTGCGCCCCCTGAACATGGTCACCTTGGGCGAGCCTGAGGGTGCCGTCAAAGCCTTCCTCGACTTCGTGATGTCCGTTGAGGGTCAGGCCATCGTCGAGGAAGAGGGCTTCATCGCGGTCAAGTAAGGCGCGGTCAGCTGTCAGCCATCAGCCTTCAGTGATCAGCTTAGGCAGTTGATAGAGTGGGGAGCAAGAGGCGTGTGCCGTGCGCTAACCTCTGCTCCCCGCTCGCGGAGGAGAGGTGAAAACCTAGTGGTCTGGCCTCGCCATCAGCCGCGAATGAATCTGCCTACGGCTGATAGCTGAGAGCTGAGTACTGGTCGCTCTAGCGATACTGGGAGGAACGACGCATGAGACTTGCCGATATCACGGATCAGGCAGTACGATATGCGCTCTTGGTGGCTGCTTTTCTGTCAGTCATCATCTTGGTCCTGATCGCGATTTTCACGCTGATCGAGTCTTGGGACGCCTTCACCCGCATCGGCGTCATCGATCTGGTCTTTGGGACGACCTGGCATCCCATCCCCGACGATTTCGAGGCCAGTGATTTTGGCATTCTGGGCATGATCGTAGCCTCGATTATCGTCACGGCAGGATCGCTGATCCTGGGTGTTCCCCTGGGACTTGGGTGCGCCATCTTTCTGGCGGAGATCGCCCCAGAGGGGGTTCGCAAACTTGTCCGCCCCGCTGTGGAACTGCTGGCAGGCATTCCCTCGGTGATCTACGGGCTGATTGGCATGGTCTGGCTGGTGCCTATCATCCGCGAGCTGATTCCAATAGTGGGGAATCAGGGGTTTGGATTTCTCGCCGCTTCGATTGTGCTAGCCGTCATGATCTTGCCCACCGTGATCAACATCGCCGAAGATGCCATACGTGCAGTGCCGCAGGAGTACCGGGAGGGCTCGCTGGCGTTGGGCAGCACCAGATGGCAGACGATCACGAGAGTGATCGTGCCGGCGGCGCGGTCGGGCATCGTCGCGGCGATTATCTTGGGCGTCGGACGCGCCCTCGGTGAGACGATGGCGATGGTAATGGTCATCGGGAACTCAACCGAGTTCCCTGCAGCGCTCACCGCTAATCCGCTGACGATCTTCCTAAGCCGCGGTCGTACGCTGACCGGGAATGTTGTGATGGGACTGAACTACGCAGCGGGCACGCACCGTAGCGCGCTCTTCGCGACGGGCATCGTGCTCTTTGTGATGATCATGATTGTCAACAGCATGGCTCGCGTTGTGATCAGCCGTTGGTCTCCCAAGAGCTAGGGAAGTGAGTGACGAGATGAGTGCGGTGCGCGAAATGACAGTCACACGAACAGAGGAACAGGTGAAGGCGAGCTTGAAGCGACGCCGCGCCGTGGAGAAGGGGGCCTTTGGCGCCCTCTGGCTCACAGGCGGCGTGGTGATCGTCGTGCTTTTCTTTGTGATCTTCTACCTGTTGATTCAGAGCGGAAAGTTTTTCATCGGGTCTGAGAATCTGATGGAAGATGCCGTGATGATGGAAACCAACGCTGAGATCGCTGAGATGGTGGCAAACGATCCCAATGCAATTGGCTACCTCTCGCTGAGCGCTCTCGACGCCTCGGTTAAGCCCATCGTGTTGAATGGCATCATGCCCTCTGTAGACATGGTAGCCGACGGTTGGTATCCCATCGTGCAGGATCTGCATATGGTCACGCACGGCGAGGTGACGCCGGTGACCGAGGCCTGGATCGCGTTTGTGATGAGCCAGGAGGGACAGACTACCGTTGCTGAGGCCGGGTTCGTACCTGTTGCCAACTCGCAAAGCTACCAACCCGCATCCGGGCTCTCCGGCTCGCTCTCTATAGCCGGGTCCAGCACCATGCAGCGCCTGGCTGAGGCGCTGACAGCAGACTTCTCGGCCTACCATCCCGATGTGAGTATCACCCTTACATCGGAGGATTCCACGAGTGGCATTAGGGATGCCGGCAAGGACAATGTCGACGTCGGCATGAGCTCTCGAGAGATCCGAGACTACGAGTTCGTCCGGTATGACGGTATGGTCTCATACACGGTGGCACAGGACGGCATCGCCATCATCGCCAATCCCCGGAATCCGGTCGGGGGTCTCACGATTAACCAGGCCCGCGACCTCTTCACCGGCGTGGCTGCCAACTGGCAGGATGTGGGTGGCCATGATGCGCCCGTCGTGGTCGTCTCCCGCGAGCTCGACACGGGGTCTTGGGACGGTTTTGAGAAGTGGGTGCTCAGCAAGAACGCGATGATGGCGCGGGGCTTGGAGAGTGGCAACCTGGGGCTCTTCTTCCAGAACCTGTGGGCCAGCATGAAGTTCATCTGGCGCTTCCTGACCACACGACCGCTGCCCGGTATGGGCGGCAAAGGTGGTATCTCCACGACCATCATCACGACCGTCTACATGGTCTTGCTGACCTTGGCGATTGCGACACCGTTGGGCGTTGGCGCCGCCATTTACCTGGTGGAGTATGCGGGGGAGATGAGCGGCAAGCAGAGTGGCCTGTTGAACAAGGTTGTCACCGTGATCCGCTTCGCGGTGGAGACCTTAGCCGGTGTGCCTTCAATCCTCTACGGGCTGTTTGGCTTTGCCTTCTTCGTCACAGCGATCCGACTGGGCCTGTCTATGATTGCGGGCGCCCTTGCCGGTGCCTGCCTCATCCTGCCGGTGGTCATTCGCACGACAGAAGAGGCCTTGCTCACCGTGCCCCGCAGCTATCGCGAGGGCAGCCTGGCGCTAGGGGCCACGAAGTGGCAGACCAACTACCAGGTGGTGCTGCCCGCCGCGATGCCGGGTATCGTGACCGGCATCATCCTGGGCGTCGGTCGCGTGATTAGCGAGACGGCGGTCTTCTATGTCACGCTCGGGGGCAGCATCAACATGCCCGAGTCGGTGATGGACCAGGGCCGCACGATGGTGCTGCACCTCTATTCCTTGATGATGGACGCGAACGCACCCGATCCGGCCATGGGCACCGCTATGGTTGTGGTGGTCGTGATCGTCATGATCAATCTAGCTATCAACTACTTCTCCAGCCGGCTCTCTCAGAGCCTGGCGGGGAAGGCTTAGAGACAAGACACGCAGTGGCATCTCAGAAGTTGGAGGCAACAGTGACGGCTTCAGAAATCATGTTGGAGGTTCAGGACTACGATCTCTACTACGGTTCCTTCAAGGCGCTGGAGAGTATCGACGTGCAGATCCCGGCCCGGCAGGTGACGGCGATCATCGGGCCGTCGGGATGCGGCAAGAGCTCCTTCTTGCGCACCTTCAACCGGATGAACGATCTCATCCCGGTGGCGCGTGCTGACGGCAAGGTGATGATGGCGGGTACCGACATCTTCGGGATGGACGTGGTGGATCTCCGACGCCGCGTGGGGATGGTCTTCCAGCGCCCCAACCCCTTTCCGAAGTCGATCTTCGACAATGTGGCTTATGGCCCGCGTGCCGGGGGAGAGCGCGACCGCGCCAAGCTCAACGAGATTGTCGAGCGCAGCCTGCGTCGCGCTGCCGTGTGGGATGAGGTCAAGGACGATCTGGGTAAGTCGGGGCTGGCGCTGTCCGGTGGGCAGCAGCAGCGCCTCTGCATTGCGCGTGCCCTGGCTGTTGAGCCAGAGGTGATCCTGATGGATGAGCCGGCGTCGGCACTGGACCCCATTGCGACGCTCAAGATCGAAGAGCTGATCCGCGAGCTGAAGAAGGATTACACCATCGTGATTGTCACGCACAACATGCAGCAGGCTGCGCGGGTCTCTGACTACACGGCATTCTTCTATACCGATGACAGCCGCACGGGCCAACTGGTAGAGTTTGGTGACACGAAGACGATCTTCACCAACCCGCATGACCCGCGGACCGAGGACTACATCACTGGGCGTTTTGGCTAGCGTTCGGATGCCGTTCTGACGACCCGGCGACCCCGCACTTGCCTGGCTGAAGCTTGGGGCGCCGGAGCAGGCTTGAGGAGTGTGTGATGGCGATGAGGCCGAAAGAGACTTTTCACCGTGAGATGCAGCAGCTGCTGGATCAGGTGTTGATGTTGGGCAGCATGGTTGAGGACGCGTTGATGGTGTCGGTCGCGCTGCTCAAGAAGCGAGACTTTGCGGGCTCCAAGCGGCTGATTGAGCGCGACCAGGAGATCAACGCGAAGCGGTTTGAGATCGAGGACCGGGCGTTGACGCTCATCGCGCTGCACCAGCCCGTGGCACGGGACCTGCGGATGCTAGGCGCAATTCTGGAGGTAGTCACCGAGCTCGAGCGCATCGGCGATTACGCTAAGGGTATCGCTCATGTCAACCTACTGATCGGCGACAGACCGCTGCTCAAGCCGCTGATCGACGTGCCCTTGATGTGTGAGAAGGCATTGGCGATGCTACGTCAGGGCTTAGATGCCTTTGTGAACCAGGACGTCGAGGCGGCGCACGCGATTCCGAAGCAGGACGACGAGGTGGATGCGCTCTACAATCAGGTCTACCGGGAGCTCATCTCCTACATTCTGGAGGATCCGTCGTGCATCGAGCAGGCCAATTACCTCCTTTGGGTAGCCCACAATCTTGAGCGCGCGGCGGATCGGGTGCTCAACATCTGCGAGCGGACCGTCTTCATGGCAACGGGCAAGATGTCGGAGCTGAATTAGCGCGAGATCCTCTGCGGCGGGTCTGAGGGCCCGGCGTCTATAAGGTTGGTTGGGAGGGGCGCGAATAGTGTCGGGACAACGCGCACCAGCTTCGGGGGGAGCTGGTGCGCGTTGTGCATGGTGCGTTGCGGCAGGGCGACAACGTGGTAGACTCCTCCTCACGTCCAAGTGGAAAGAGGCGATATGGCAGATAGTGCAGAGAAGGCGCACGAGAACTCAACGACGCGTCCGTGGCTCTTGCTGGGGGCGGCGATTGGCGTGGTGTTTGGCCTTGTGTCCTGGCGCCGGCGACGGGCTAGGCAGACATCTCCCCTCATTCGTGAGGGTGAGCGCTCGACGGCTCTGGTCACCGGCGCATCCAGTGGCATCGGGCGCAGCTATGCTATCGAGCTGGCGTCGCTCGGGTATGATCTGATCCTCGTCGCGCGCCGACGCGACCGGCTGCAGGCCCTGGCTACGGAGCTCATCGACAGCTACGGCATTCGCGTTGCGGTGGTCGAGGCTGATCTCGCTATGGAAGAGGGCGTCACCCAGGTCGAGCGCGCGATCGCGGCGGCGGATGCGTTGACGGTGCTCGTCAACAACGCCGGATTCGGGATGGTAAGCTGGTTTGCCACGAGCGATCTCCAGCGACACCTTGATATGGTTCAACTCCATATCGAGGCCGTCGTCCGGCTCACGCGTGCCGCTCTGCCGGGGATGCTGGCATTGAAGCGCGGCGCGGTCGTCAACGTTGGCTCGCTGATGGCCTTCTATCCCCTCTACGGGAATACCACCTATTCTGCGACGAAGTGCTATCTCCGTACCTTCTCGGAAGTGCTACATCAGGAGCTGATAGGCACAGGTGTCCGCGTGCAGGCCCTCTGTCCCGGGTTCGTGGCGACGGAGTTCCAGCAGAGCGCTGACATTCAGAAGCTCGCGATCCCTGATTTTGCTTGGATGTCCCCCGAGACGGTCGTGCGCCGTTCACTGATCGACTTGCGCAACAATCAGGTGATCTCCGTACCTGGGCTGGGCTATCGCCTCTTGGCCGATGTTTCGGGATTGATTCCCCGCCCCTTGCTCAGGCTGGCGGGTTTGCTGATCGGGCGATCGCGGACGCGCCGACCGCCCTCAAGGAGAGGAGATTCCCATGACTGAACAGAACTTCCGCAAGTTGGTGCCCGAGGCACTCACTGACAACGTCTTCAAGCTCATCGGCAAGGATTGGATGCTGGTCAC
>JAFGNI010000440.1 GCA_016927095.1 Anaerolineae bacterium
GTCGCCCGTCACGGGGTCGACATCGCTTTTGCGCACGTCTCGTCAGCCCTGGAATCAGCCGCCCCCATGACCCTAGAACTCCCCGCCGATCTACCGCGCGGGCTATACCTTGTTGAGCTCGCGTTGTCTGGGTCACAGGGTGAGTTTCTACCCGGCACTGGCGAGGGCCGCGGGATGGGGACTCTCTATATTGGCGCGGTGCGGGTGCCGAAAGGTCCGCCGCTGTCTGCGGACGCGACGACCCTCGCTGAGTTTGAGGATCTGCGACTCCTACGGGTAGAGATGGACCAACCCCGAGCCACCGAGCTACAACTCAGGATGCACTGGAGCACACTGGGGACACCGCGCAACTGGAGCCTTTCCCTGCGCGTACTGGATCTCGAGGGACGGCTAATCGTGCAACAGGACCTTCAGCCCGGCTACGGCTACCTGCCGACAACCCTCTGGCGCCCTGACGAACGCATCGTTGATACCCTCATCGTCCCTTTGCCGGAGGGACTGGCGCCGGGCGATTACACCCTGCGGGTCGTTACCTACCTGGAAGCCACGATGCACAGTGGCGGCGAGGCCGACATACCTGTTCACATCGCCACGCCGACCCTGTGGGACCTCCGCGACGCTTGCTGCGAGCAGACGCGCAAGGGCGCAACCATCCTGTGCCAAACCGATGAGATCGCCCTGCTAAGCCTGGACGCCGCAGCATCGATTCAGGAGGGGGAGGATCTGGATTTCGCTGCCGAGTGGAATGCCCTCCGTACCCCAACGGAGGATGTCCAGGCAACCTGGACGCTCGTCAACACGAACGGCGATATGGTAACTGCCCTCGACGCACCCCTCGCCGTTGGCAGCCGGACGTCCGAATGGCCGCGCCATAGCTGGGTGCTATCGCCACAGCGTCTTGACCTTCCCCAGCGCCTGGACGAGGGTCCACTCGAACTCTACCTGACGCTCGAAGCAAGCGATGCAGAAGCCACAGCGTGCGGCCGGGTCGCCACTATTGGCGTGCTGTCACGCCCGCGCGTGTTCTCCACTCCCACGCCGGCCCATACTCAGCACGCGACCTTCGGGGATGACATCGTGCTGTTGGGCTATGATCTCGAGAGGCATACTACGCGAACGTCGCACGAATCGAGCCTGTCACTGACGCTCTGGTGGCAGGCAAGCCAGGCCCCCTTGCAGGACCTCAAGCGCTTTGTTCACCTCTATGTCAAGGAGACGGAAGCGATCGTCGCCCAGGACGACGCGATGCCCCGTGGCTGGACCTATCCGACCACGCTCTGGGTCGCCGGTGAGGTCATCAGCGAAACCGTCACCCTCGATCTGTCAGGGATCCCGCCGGGTACGTACAACGTGGGCGTAGGCTGGTACGACCCGAGCAACTCCACCCGTCTCGCCGTGACCGCGGCTGACCCTGCAGCTGTAAAATCAGACCGCCTGACGCTGGACGCTATCGTCGCCGTGGAGCGCTAGATCCAGGAAGCGCAACAGCTGTCGCCGCGCGCGGCTCGCACGCGTTGTCCCAGCCCCCAGATCAGCTATAATCGGTGTTAGGTGCCCGGCTGTATGGCCGGGCCCTGCTTTGACTGAGCGGAGACCTTGTGCATGCCCGAAGCGATCTACCATTTTCCGCCTGACTTCCGTTGGGGAGCCGCCACAGCCTCACATCAGGTGGAGGGAAACAACACTAACAACCAGTGGTGGGCCTGGGAGCAACAGCCCGGACGTATCGCCCAGGGTCACCGGTCAGGCCTTGCCTGCGACTGGTGGCAGAATGCCGAGGCAGATTTCGACCGCGCCGTCGCGATGAATCTGCGCGCACTGCGGCTCTCGGTCGAGTGGAGCAGGGTCGAGGTCGCTCCCGGCAAGATCGATTCCGCCGCGCTGGATCGGTACCGCGAGATGCTTCGCCAACTCCGCGAGCGCGACATCGAGCCGATGGTGACACTGCATCACTTTACCGATCCCCTATGGTTGGCTGAGTCCGGAGGGTGGACCAACCCCGACGTCGTTGCCTACTTCGTGCGCTACGTGAGGCAGGTACTGGACGCGCTGGGTGACTACGCCACGATCTGGTGCACGATCAATGAGCCGAACATCTATGCAACCTTCGGCTACTTGCTTGGCAACTTCCCTCCGGGGGTCCAGGACTATGGAACTGCCGCGACCGTGCTGCGTCATATGCTACAGGCCCACGGCGCGGCGTACCGTGCCATACACGAAGCCAAGGCCGAGGCACAGGTGGGACTCGCGCACAATCTGCGCATCTTCGACGCGGCTCGCCCCAGCCGTCTGACGGACCGGGTCGTGGCTCGGATCCAGGATCTCTGGTTCAACGCGACCACACTTGCCGCGCTTGGTGGCACCGGGTTCCGACCCGCCGGGTTCCGACCCGCATGGTGGTTACCGCCTCTAGGGTTTGGGCCTGCCTTGGCCACGCGGAAAACCCTGGACTGGATCGGCCTGAACTACTACACCCGGGATCGTGTCACTTTCAACCGCGGTGCTGCGGCCACAGCATTCGGCGTCCAGTCTCACAGTGAGGATGCCGAGCTGATGGATGCGGGCTACGGTGAGGTCTACCCGGAGGGCATCGTTCGCGCGATCAAGCGACTCTCAAGATTCGGCCTGCCCATCCACATCACCGAGCACGGCATTCCCGATAGCGACGACGACCAGCGTCCGCGGGCGCTGGTGCTCCACCTACA
>JAFGNI010000441.1 GCA_016927095.1 Anaerolineae bacterium
GGGGGCATGAGCGCCGGCGGATGACCGGCAATGAAGGTGACCTGCTGAATCATACACCCTTTCTGGGCGAGGCTTGCCCTTGGGCCGACAACGACGGCGTTGCCGTCGGGGTCCAATCGCAGGACATAGAGCCGTTCCGGCGCTGCAATGCCCAGGCCACTGCGCTGGCCCACGGTATAGAGCGGCAGGCCCTTGTGCTTCCCAAGCTGCCGGCCGGCTTCATCTAGGATGGGACCGGGTTCCAAGGCTTCGGGTCGCAGTTGAGAGATCAGCGCTTGATAGCTGGTCCCCACCGCGAAGCACAGGTCCTGGCTTTCCTCGGACGCAGCGTTGGATAGGCCGCACTGGCGAGCGATGTCGCGCACTTCGTCTTTGCTGGCGACCTCGCCCAGCGGCAGTCTCAGGCGACGCAATATGGGTTGCGTCAGACGGTACAGGGCATAGCTCTGGTCCTTGGCCTGCGCGCGGCATCGAAACAAGCGGCTGGGCGCGTCCTGACTGTAGCTGCTGGCTGGTGGTCGGACGACCCGCGCGTAGTGCCCCGTCGCAATCCACAGAGCCCCCACGGCATCCGCCTCCTCTAGGAGGGTCGCGAACTTCAGCGCGGGATTGCAGAACACACAGGGGTTCGGCGTCTGGCCGCTGGTGTAGGCATCCAGGAAAGGCGTGACGACCTTTTCGTAGAACGTCGCTTTCAGGTCACGATGTACCAACGGGATGCCCAGTTCTGCAGCAATCTGATCAGCCCGATCATCTGCCTGGCAGGTACCTCTTGTCGCATGCCACGTGTCAAGGGCGACAGCGTGCACGACGTAGCCCGCTTTCAGAAGCAGAAACGCAGCGACGGCGCTATCTACGCCGCCGCTCAATCCCACGACCACGTGTCTGGGGTCTAGCTTGTCCTCTCTGTGCGACATGAAAACATTATACCTCAGCTAAGGTGCTTGACTTATGCTTTCTTTGCTCCTACAATGAAACACGAAGCGTGGCCATTCTACATCCATTGGTAACTTGCAGACCTACTAAGCAAAGGAGAGAACATCATGGCAGAGATCAATCCGCAACAACCCCCGGTGGGCCTGACTGACGACGACAAGCTATGGGCATTGCTGTCCTGGATTTTCTCGCCGATCGTGCCCATCATCGTTCTGTTGCTCGAGGACAAGAAAGCGCGCCCCTTCATCAAGTACAATGCCATCCAGGCTCTCGTGCTGAGCGTCGTCGGCTACGTGATCTCGGCGATTCTCTCGGCTGTGGTCATTGGGTGCTTCACGGGACTTGCTGTCTTGGTCTACGTGATCTACCTGGCGATTCAGTCGTACCAGGGCAAGTGGGTCAAGATACCCGTCGTCACAGACTTCTGCGTCAATCAGGGATGGATCGACAGCCCGGTCGCGTAGCGTTCGGGGCGACAGTACACCGCACACGCAAGGCACAACCATGGGTTGTGCGGGGCTCGCAGGCGCAGGGGTCTAGGCCTGGGCACGGCGGCTAGGTTCGTTGCCAGAGGTCTGAGCACTTGGCGCGTATGTTGGGATCCGGATGATACTATCGCGTCTTGAGGCCTACGCCTCAAGCGGAAACCTGGCTGAAGCTGAATGAAAGCGGCCCCCTTCAAAAGGGGGCCGCTTTTTTGCTGCCCGGGCCCCGCGTGGTATACTACCGTGCTGCATTCAGACATCAGAGGTGGCTCGCCCAGCATGCATTGCCGTTCGCTGTTCCCGTGGCGGCTTCGGGGTCACTGAATGCGGCGGTGGACATCGTTGCTGCAGAGGTCCACACTACCGCCCAGATCCACTAGAGGTCTTGCTTATGGATGTGAATACATTGGGCCGGAAGCATTGGCGGATTGAGGATCGTGCACCGGCGGCGTTCACCGAGGGTCTCCCTCAGGTGCACCCTGTTGTGGCGCAGGTGCTCTACAACCGGGGCTACCGGACGCCAGAGGCTGTTGATGGTTTCCTCAATGCCGATCATACGCTTGATGGGCTCTATCCCCTAGAGGGCGTTGCGGCAGCGGTTGCCCTAGTCCGAGAGGTGATTGTTCAGGGCCGGCTTATCGTCGTCTATGGTGACTACGATGTCGATGGGGTGACTGCGGCTGCGGTGCTTTTTGAGACCCTGCAGAGTCTTGGCGCGCGGGTCAAGGCCTATATCCCCAGTCGAGAGGACGAGGGTTATGGGCTCAACATAGACGCCATCCAGTTGTTGGTAGCTGAGGGCGCACACCTCCTGATCACGGTGGACTGCGGCACGCGGTCCATCGACGAGATTGCTAGGGCCCGCGAGCTAGGGTTGCACGTCATTGTCACCGATCATCATCAGGTCGGGAGCCATCTACCTCCGGCAGATATCGTGATCAACCCCAAGCAACAGGTCGTTACGGCGCCCGACACCGCAGGGGCAGCACATCACAATGCCTGCGGCTTCACGGATCTGGCTGGTGTAGGCGTGGCCTTTAGGCTGGCCCACGCTCTGATCCGCGAGAACCGGCGCGATCCGTTGCCGACCACACAGACTGAGCTGGTCGTGGAGGACCTGCTGGATCTTGTGGCCCTGGGTACGGTCTCGGACATGGTATCGCTCCAGGGCGAGAACCACACCCTCGTTACTCGGGGATTGCGCAGCATTAATCAAGGGCACCGTCCGGGTCTTGGCGCGTTGATGAGCATTGCTGGTGTGGATCCGGGCAAGGTGACGACCAAGACCATCGGCTTTGTTATCTCACCCCGGCTGAATGCAGCGGGCCGCATCGACGAAGCCACCATAGCGCTGGAACTGCTGCTTGCCCCAGACATGGCTTCGGCGCTGCCACTGGCCCATGAACTTGATGCCCTCAACCACCGGCGGAGACAGATCACCTCAGAGGTGCGAGAGCGCGTTCGTGAGATGGTGATGCGCAAGGTTGAGACGCCGCCGTTGATCTTCGCCGCGTCTGAGGATTTCCCCTCGGGGGTTGTGGGTTTGGCCGCTAGCCGGTTGGTTGACGAGTTCTACCGCCCTTCGATTGTGGTCGCGGTAGAGGATGAGTTCAGCAAGGGGTCCGCGCGGTCGATTCCCGAGTTCGATATCACGCAGGCACTCGATACATTGGATGGCCTCCTCGTGCGACATGGCGGGCACGCGGCTGCAGCCGGCTTCACCATCAGGACTGCGCGGCTGCCTGAGTTGGAGCGGCGCTTGATGCTGTTGGCCCAGGCCGAGCTGGGTGACCTCGTGTTGATACCCTCCATCACGGTAGATGCTGAGGTCCCGCTTGGCGAGCTCACTTGGGACCTCTACCACCAACTGGAGTTGCTCCAGCCTTTCGGGTTTGGGAACCCCACGCCGGTGCTTGTCAGCCGGCACGTTCGTGTGCTGAGTGCGCGCGCTGTAGGCAGCGATGGTCAACACCTCAAGCTCTACGTCGCGGATGGGGCGGGTGCCACGTGGGATGCCATCGCGTTCCGGCAGGGAGATTGGATCGGACGTATCCCAACTTGGGTCGACCTGGCCTATGTTTTGGAAATGAACGAGTGGAACGGTCGGATCAGTCTGCAGCTCAATGTGCAGGACATCCACGTTTCCCCGTAGCTTCGCCCTGATTCCGAACGAGCTTTGTCAGCCCGGGCCTGCTTCTTGCTAGCGAGGTGAGGAAAGCATGCGTGTGTTGGTGACCGGTGCCGCTGGTTTCATTGGTAGCAACCTTGCGGAAGCGCTGCTCAGGCAAGGACACGCCGTTGTGGGTTTGGATAACTTCAACGACTACTACAATCCTTGCCGCAAGCGGTCCAACGCTGAGGTGCTCTTGGGTTACGAGGGCTTCGAACTGCAGGAAGTGGATCTGCGTGACGAAGCCGGTGTGCGGGGGGTGATCTCCGCTGGGCAGGTTGATGCGGTCGCGCATCTCGCAGCCATGGCCGGTGTCCGCTACTCGATCGCTCGAGCGCCTCTGTACACGGATGTCAACATCCGCGGAACCGTGAACGTGCTGGAGGCTATGCGGTCCGCGAAGGTCTCTCATATCGTCTTCGCGTCTACCTCTTCGGTCTATGGCGCGACAAAGCGGCTCCCCTTCCGCGAGGACGACCCGCTGGGACAGCCGTTGGCTCCCTATCCGGCATCGAAGATTGCAGGTGAGTTAATGGGCTACACCTATCACAATCTCTTCGATATGTCGTTCACGGCATTGCGCTTTTTCAGCGTCTATGGCGAACGTGGGCGTCCAGACATGATGCCGTTTATCATCACGGACAGTATTGTGCATAGCCAGGTCTTCAAGCTGTTTGACGCGGGAGAGATGTACCGGGACTGGACGTATGTAGGCGATATTGTCAAAGGCATCGTCGCCGCGCTAGAGCGTCCCCTCGGCTATGCGCGGATCAATCTCGGGCGTGGTCAACCTGTACGGATGGCCGACTTCGTAGAGCTGATCGAGAAATTAGTCGGAAAGAGAGCCCTGATGGAGACGCCGCCTGCGCCAGCGAGTGAGCCCAAGACCACCTTTGCCGACATTGCCTTGGCGCGGGAGCTGCTGGGATACGATCCGCAAATCAGTGTCGAGGAAGGCCTGACGCGATTCTGGTCCTGGTACCAGACGCATCTACTGACCTGAGCTGTAGTATGATTGCCTGTTATGTATCTAAAGTCTAACAGGGATCTCTTTCGGCGCCGGCATTCGTTTCGTTGGTTGCGGATCCTACTCGTGTTGGTGCTTCTCGGTGGAGGGGCCTACCTGCTCTACCGGCAGCTAGCGAATTTCGTCACACCTTTCACCGAGGCACCTATACCCACACCCATGCCCACGGCAACGCCGGGGCCTGGTTACTACGCCTCGCAGGGCGCCGATGCCTATCTGGATGGTGCCACCGGCGCAGCCATTGAGGCCTATCTCCTAGCGCTGGATATGGAACCAAACCAGACCGAGCTCTATCTGGAGCTTGCTCGGATGCTTGTCTACTACGGCCAGCCTGAGCGTGGCCTGGAGATGGCGCGACAGGCTCTCATCCGCCAGCCCGAGAGCGCGGAAGCCTGGGCTCTCTTGGGTAGGAGCTATGACTGGTTGGGGCTTCCCAATCGTGCCATCGAATACTGCGAGAAGGCTATCGAGCTCGACCCCACGCTGCCTGAGGCCTATGCCTATCTAGCAGAGGCCTACATCGATAGCGGCAATTGGTATGCAGCAAACGAGACGATTGCCACCGCGATGGCGTTGGACGCGACGAACACGGAGGTCCTGCGGAACCAGGCCTATGTGCTCGAGAACCAGGGCAACTACTCCGCTGCTATCGCAGGATATGAGGAGGCGCTGCAGGTTAACGACCGGCTGGTGCACCTCTACTTGGCCATCGGGCGCAATGCCGGTGCCCTTGGGAACCTCTTGCGAGCCCGCAATGCGTTTGAGGAGGCGGTGTCCATTGATCCCAACCATGCGTTAGCCTTGGATAAGTTGGGTTGGACCCAGTTGCTGTTGGGTGACTACAACGGCGCGAAGACCAACCTTCAGGCTGCTCTCGAGCTGGACCCTACCATCACCGATGTCTATGGCCATCTCGGCACGCTCTACTTCCACCAACGAAACTACGAGGACGCGATCGAGATGTTCAAGCCTGCTATCGCCTATGGTGAGGCGCGCCCTCGGCGTCAGACGGTGCTGTTTGTCATCACCGCTGAGGAATCCTCTTCGGTAGGCATTGAGCCCCAGGGTCCCGAGGTCGCGATGGCCGCTTTCGTGCATCCTTCAGAGGTCGAGACGCCGATGCGTGGGGAGTTCCGTGCTGCTGACGGCACTCAGAGTGTCAGCGGACGCATCCGGTTCGATGTGATGACCGGTCGCTATGAGTTCTTCTTGAGGGGACTGCCGCCGGCACCCTCGGGCCGGGTGTACGTTGGTTGGTTCTTGCGGCTGCTCACCCCAGAAGGCAACCTCATACGCACGGAACCCATTTTCCCGGCAACCAACGGGGAGGCGCGCATGACGGGCGCGACAGGGGTGGTCAAAGGGCCACCGATCGAGAATTACTACAACTATGCACTCTGTCACTATCTGCTTGACCAGTGCTCCGAGGCCATCCCGCTGATTCAGACCGCACTGCGCATCGGCCCTGATGATGAGAATGCGCGCAGGACACTTGAACTATGCCAGTAGGGCGCGAAGCATGGGGTACGTCGCCTTGGGGGCAAGCAGCTGAGCTGCCTCAGGGGGAGACAGCGCCTTGTGCAGGTGCGGGTGCCGAGACCATCGAGGCGACGCCGCTGCGAGCTCGGTCCGACACATTCGTTTTGAAGACCATAGGGCAGTGTGTACTGCCGCTGCTTAGCATGCTGGCGATGATCCTGGTGATCTACCGGCGCGTCGTCGCTGGACGTGTCCTTGCTGGTGGCGACCTTCAGGTCTACTTCTATCCTTACTGGATGCAGGTCGTTCGCTCGCTGCGAGAGGGCCATCTACCGCTATGGAACCCGACTCTATTCGCCGGCGCTCCACTGGCTGCCAACTCACAGGTCGGGCTCTTCTATTGGCTGAATTGGCCCTTTTGGCTCGTGTCGGCGTTGTCCACCACGCCCTCGTCAGGGGCGGGCATCCCCGGTGCCGTCGCGGTCGCGCGGTCCCTGCACCTAAGTGTCCTGATCCATCTCTGGCTTGCGGCGCTGAACGGGTGGATACTTGGACGCCGGATTGGACTAGGACGTTGGGCGGCGGCTATTGCCGGCCTGACCTACGCAGGGAGTGGTTTCCTCGGTCTGCACGTCGACCACCTCAATCAGCTTCAGGCGTTGGCCTGGTTGCCGCTGCTTTTCTTGCCGGGAGCTCGTATCCTTCGCGCGCACGGCGGTACGTGGTGGCGCTTCGGCGAGTTGGCTCTTGCCGGTCAACTTCACGACGTGCGTTGGCCTCGGCCTCTGTCAGTTGTGGCGATGGGCATGATCATCCTGTCGGGGCATATGCAGATGGGGTTCATTGCTGTGGCAGGGGTGGTCGCTTGGCACCTCATCGATGCGGTTGGTATAGGATCACGGCTGCCTGGGGAATCCGGCAGGTCGCCAGGGCTCGGTCGTATGCTGTGGCTCTGGGTGGCGAGTCTTCTGCCCTTTGCCGTTGCCGGGCTAGTGGCGGGCATCCAGTTGCTTCCGACGCTTCAACTGGCAGGGCTCTCCGGGCGTAGCGCGGGCCTGGGTTGGCGGGAAGCGGTCTCGTTCTCTTTGTCGCCTTGGCAGCTGCTCAGAGCTCTCTTGCCTACCTATCTGGTGGTTCCCCTTCTGCCGGAGGGTGTGGCATACATTGGGTTGGTGGGCCTGCTAGCTGCGGGCCTCGGCGCGATAGCTGGCCTTAAGGATGAGGCATCGCGCCGTCGCAGGCTGCCCTGGGTGGTGTTGCTGGCTCTCGGTCTTCTGCTGGCCTTGGGGGCCTACAACCCGCTTTACCTCGCGGCGACGCGACTGCGGGTGCCCGGTTTCGTCCATTTCCGCGCGCCTGCACGGTTTCTAGCGCTCTATGTGTTGGGTGCCTCGGTCCTGGCAGCGATGGGTGTCCAGGATATCGGGCGATGGCTACAAGCATCACCATGGTCGCAGGCACAGAGACCGGCCTGGAGACGGGCTGTCTGTGTCGTGAGCGGCGTTGTCCTGATTGCGGGCGTCGGAGTGGAGCTCGTCATTGCTGCAGAGGCATTGCCCCACGCCCAAGCCACCGCTGCGCGCGCTTACTGGGATCTGCGGCCGGCTACGGCGCACCTTGTTGCGGGCAGACAGCGCGCAGAGGCCGCTGGCGATGTGCCACCACGCTTCCTGAGCATCTCCCAGATGTTGTTCGAGATCGGGGACAAGGCTGAGATCGAAGCGATCTATGGCGACCGGCTCTCCTCCGATGCGCTGTGGTCCTACATGGTGGCGGCCAAGCAGCGGGAGATCCTCGCGCCGAACCTGCCACTCGCGTTCGATGTGCCCGCCGTGGACGGTTACGATGGTGGTCTCTTGCCATTGCGTACCTTCATTACCTTCTCAGAGCTTTTGATCCCCGGTGGGACGCTGGACGGTCGGCTGCGGGAGAACCTATCGCAGATGCCGGACAGCCGGTGGCTCGATCTGCTGGATGTGCACTATGTCCTTACCGACAAGACTGGCGATCTCTGGGTGGACGACATTCTTTTTGACCGGCAATTCCAGCCTGTCTTGGCTGCAGGGGAAAGCCTGGACATCGGCTGGCTCCCGGCGGATTTCGAGGCGAATGCGGTGGGGCTTCTCTATGCCGGCGGGCCGGTTGAGGTCTCCCTGCAGCTTGCAGATGGGCGCGTGCTCACGCGAGATCTCCCGGCAAGGGCCGACATAGGTGGCACGGATGGTTTCGACTTTGAGACGGTCTGGATGCGCTGGTCAGGAGCCTCTTCGGTGACGTCCTTAACGTTCAGGTCTGGGCAGGCAAAGAACCACTTGATCGCTGCTAGCCTGGTCGACGAGCGTGTGGGAGCATTTCACGCCCTCTCGCTTTCGGATCGGTTCCGTTTGACGCACTCGGGTGACGTCAAGATCTACGAGGCTCTGACACGGCCTTCCAGAGCTGTCATTCTACACGATTGCCAGGTAGCGTCATCCTCAAGCGCGGCTCTTGAGGCTATGGCAAGCGCCTCCTTCAAACCTGGGGAAGCGATCATTGTGGATCAGGCCAATGGCATGGACGCAGGCTGTGTAGCCTCCCCGGGTTGTCCCGTGTCTAGCTGCAGCGAGGAGTCTGTCTCGGTCGTGAGCTATGCAGACAACAAGGTCGTGATCGAGGCCACGCTAAGCACGCCTGGGTATCTGCTGCTCAAGGACGCCTGGTACCCGGGGTGGCAGGTGCGCATCCATGACACCATGGATCCCCGGGCCGAGCCGCGCCTCGATTCGGTGATGCGGGCTGATCTTCTCTACCGCACAGTGGCACTGGGGGCGGGAAGCTGGCGCGTGACATTTTCGTACGGGCCTTGTATACTGTATCTAGGCCTGGCTCTAACCGTCTGTGGGCTTGGGTGCCTGGCTCTCTACGTTGTGGTTGGCTCCAAGCGGCGCGGCTAGCCCCGCCTGGCTCGTTGTTGCCCATCCTTAACACTATGGTTATTTAAAATCGGTTTGATTATAACTAACCCATGCTATAATGAAGGTGTCACTGCCGTGCGGCGTCCCACGTGATTGAGGTGGAGATGAAGGTTCTCTATATCGAAGACAGCCCATCGAATCGTCTACTCGTGAAGCGTGTACTCCATGTTGAGGGCTACGAGGTGCTGGAGGCTGCAGACGGCATTGAGGGCATTGAGGTCGCTCTGCGTGAGCACCCTGATCTCATTCTGATGGACATGAATCTGCCAGATGTCGATGGCTATGAGATGACACGCCGCATCTGCAACAGTGCTGATCTGGCAGATATTCCCGTGGTCGCCGTCACGGCCAACGTGATGCACGGCGATCGAGAGAAGACATTGGAGGCCGGCTGTGTAGGGTACATACCCAAGCCCATCGATGTTGACGCTCTGCCTGACCAAGTCGCTCGCTTTATCGAGATGAGTCACTAGGTCCGCGCTGGAGCAGGCCATCGTGGCGCTGCGGCTAGTCGCGTTTCTGCTATCGCAACTACCGCCGCTCAGGTTCTCACTTGAGCCGCAGTGTCCTTGAGGAATGGCAACATGAAGTGGAAAGCCACATCGCCTTCAGAGGCCGTCATCCTGATTGTTGAGGATAATCTCAACAACTTCATCTTGATGACGCGGCTCCTTGCCTATCTGGGGGTGAAGAAGTGTGAGTGGAAAGCCTCAGGATGGAAAGTCCTCGAGTTCGCCGAAACGCTGGGGACGATTGACCTCATTCTGATGGACATTGCGTTGCCCGATGCTGACGGTTATGAGTCGTTGGATTCGCTTCGTTCTGATGGACGATTCTCCGATGTACCCATCGTGGCTGTGACTTCCGAAGTGTCCGCTGCCAACCTCAGCCGTGCCAGGGATGCTGGCTTCAACGGCTTCATCGGCAAGCCGCTGGATCCCGACCGTTTTCCTAGCCAGGTCCGGCGCGTCTTGCAGGGCGAGGAGGTATGGGAACCGGAGTGAGCCATCGCCGGTATACATCACCGGAGGATCACCAGGGCCGCCAGACCCACCCGGACAGCGGCGGTACACGACACCGCTTCGGCAGTACACCCCGCTGCCCGAGGGATGCGCAAGACAGCGCCGGTATACATCACCGGCCTCGGGCTGTACCGACAACGGGCATGCGTGGGGGTCTGGGTCGAACGCTGCTTACGGCCTTCCTGATCCTGACAGTTGTACCCTTGGCCGTTATCGGTGTCTATGCGGTCAGACAGAACCGGGAAAACATCGAGCGAGAGGTTGGTTCTAAACTCCTGGCGATTGCGACTCTGATGGGCGAGGATCTTGTTGATTGGCTGCAGGACGTAGCAGCGGCCGGTGCAATCGATTACCAGGTGTCTTGGGACGTCCTGGCGCAGCAGGTGTCTGGGCTGGCTGGTGGAGCCGTTCTGGGTCCCGAGGCCCAAATCATCTGGTCCGTGGGAGATTGCCAACGGGTTGTGGAAAGGGCTCTAGCCAGCCGTGGAGGTGAGTCATCCTCCCAGGACTTGGCTAGATTCGTCTTTCTCCAATCCGATGCAACAGAACCGGCGGCAGTGGTGCTGTTTCCGCCAGATGATGTCGGTCAGGGCTTGGTGCTCTGCTTGCAGCCCGATGCGGTTGGACAAGTGCTAAAGACTGGGAGCGGGATTGGCGAGACCGGACGGGTGAATTTGGTCTACCTCTCTGGTGGACCAGAACGCGATACGTACTGGCCCACGGGCGACCTAGCTGTCATACCTGGACGGTACACACCACCGCTTCGGCGGTCAGAATCACCGCCCAGCGGATCGGGGATTGGCGGTTCGTCGACAGCGATCACGCCGGTACACATCACCGGAGACCGGGCGGGCTATGCACTTTACCAGAACCCGCAGGGAAACTGGGTCATTGGAGGTTTCTACCCTCTCCCGGGGTTGCCTGTTGGCGTTCTTGTGGAGCAAGACCAGGATGAGGTCCTCGCCTCCACTGAGCGGATCGTTGCTACACTTATTGCCCTCATCCTGGCTGTGGCGCTCGTGACGACAGCAGCAGCTGCCATCGTGATACGTCAGATCACCCGTCCGGTGATTGACCTCACGGAGTCTGCCGTAGCGATGGCTGAAGGGAACCTCGACCAACATCTTGCTGTGAGATCACGGGATGAGATAGGGATCCTCACGTTCGTGTTCAATGAGATGGCGACTGAGCTCAAATCGCTGTACAGTGACCTGGAGGCCAAGGTTATCGAGCGAACCAAGCGACTCCAACAGGCCAACTACCAGATTCAGCGCCGCGCACTGCATCTTCAGGCCAGCCAGGAGGTGAGTCAAGCCATCACGTCCATACGTGATCCGGACCTGCTGCTAACGCGGGTTACCGATCTGATCCGGAGCCACTTCATCTATTCGTCTGTTGCGGTCTATCTGGTGGCGCCCGGTGGCGGCGAAGCTCGACTACAGGCCTTCAGCCCACAAGCCCAAGCAATGACACCGCCGGTGCCCAATACCGGTTCGCCGGTACACATCACCGGGGATGCCGTCAGTGAGGCGGTGGATGCAGCTGGTGAGACCTCGGGTGCAGAGGGCCCCGCGACGGTGGGTGGGGCTGCCCTTAGTCTGAGTGTCCGGAATGGATACGGCGCCAATGCCGGTACACATCAACGGGGTGGCCTCGGCGCTTGGCCGGTGCGCTGCTGGCCGGGAGATGGCTCGGTTGTCGGGAGGGCGATTCGTAAGGGTCAGACGCAGCTGCACAACGAGCTAACGGACACGGAGCGCGGTTGGACTACGCGCTATCAGAGCCGGGTGGCGATACCGCTCAAGATGGCGGACCGCACAGTAGGGGCAGTCGCGGTAGTGACAACGGCGTACGAGGGTATTCAGCACGATGAGCTGGAGGTACTGGAAGGACTGGCCAATCAGGTCACAATCGCGCTTGAGAATGCGAGAGCCTATGAGCGTGAACGGCTGGCGATGGAGCAGATGGAGGCTGCCGAGGCATTCAAGGCTCGCTTCCTAGGCAACATGTCAGGGGAGCTACGCGAGCCCCTCAACACGATTATTGGGTTCTCCCGGCTTCTGATCAAGGGGATCGATGGACCTCTGAACGCACGCCAGCTGGAGGATCTGGAGCAGATCCATAACGATAGCCAGCATCTGTTGTTTCTTGTCAACGATATACTCTCGATCTCACAAATCCAAGCGGGTTTGATGGCTCTTCGCCCACAGCCGGTCGATCTGACTGAGCTCCTAGCCGGGATCATGCCCACGGCGAGCGCCCTGGTTCGAGGTAGGAATATAGCATTGCGTCAGGAGCTACCGCCAGATCTGCCCAACCTGTACGCAGATCCGGCCCGGATTCGCCAGGTTCTGGTCCACTTGCTCAACAATGCGGCGAAGTTCACAGAAGCCGGCGAGATCGTGATTCGAGCGTGGAACAACGAGGATGAAGTCTACGTGAGCATCAGCGATACTGGGATTGGCGTCCCTCTGGAGGACCGTGAGCGGATTTTCGCGCACTTCGAGAAGGGGCGCCAGCACGAGCGGAGCGCCCATGCCGGTACACATCACCGGGGCGGCATTGGCCTGGGTTTGGCGCTATGTCGCGAGTATGTTGAGCTGCACGGGGGACGTATCTGGGTGGACAGTGAGATTGGCGTAGGAAGCACGTTTACCTTCTCTGTTCCGGCGTACGTCCCCGAGCTGACGGAGGCGTCTTCTGGTACCTAAGATGACTGACAGAATGGACAGCGCCGGTACACATCACCGGAAACTAGAGGATGCGAACGCGCCGGACACTGGCGGTCGACACCACCGCGGCGGTGGACATCGCCGCTACGCCGATGCGCGAGATCCGGTTCGCGACGCGCTTGATCAGGCCGGTGGGGTGTACGACCGGCGTGCTGAAGCGCGCCGCTTGGGAGAGCCATCGCCGGTACACTTCACCGGAGGAGATGGGCGATATTGGTTCCTGGTGATTTTAGTCTTTGGCCTTGGCCTTGCGGATCTATGGCTCCGCGGTTGGGGCGTTGATGCTCGGCTCCTCCTCTTGGCTAGTGTCGTCGTCGCGGCCCTTGTTATCGGCCAGCGGGCTGGTCAGGTTGTCCTGGGTTTGACGGTGCTCGTGCTCGTGGGCTACGGCCTGACCTCGGCGGGCCCACACGCGATTCCGACGGCGACGTGGACAACTGGTGCTGGCGTTGTGTTGGTATTGGGCTTGCTGATCTTGTGGACGGTGGCTCGCTTGGCAAGCCGATTCGAGGACAAATTGGTTTCTGCGCGACAAGAGGGCCGTTTGCTGGCGAGGACGGTTCTAGATACGCGCTTTGATGCAGTTCAGGCGGCCAATCAGAGACCGCAGCGGGACACATCACTGGAGCACCAGACGCACTATCTTGAGGCTGCGCTCTCGGTCACACAGGCGCTAGCAGCGACGCATGACGTAGCCACCCTGCTCAGCGTCGCCGCAGAAGCGATCTCGGAGCAGTTTGGTTTCTCCCTGGTCACCGTCTATTTGATGGACGACGGCGGTTGGAATCACCGCGACGGCGGTCGGGATCACCGTCTGAGTGAATGGGTTACTTTGCGGAGTGCATCGTCGGTTGAAGGCAAGTCGGCGGCCCTACATGGCCTCCGTCTGCGATGTGGCAGCGATGGTCCCGTAGGGCAGGTGGCGGCTCAGGGCCGATCGTTGACCATGAACTATGCTGAGCGACAGCAACAGGAAAGCGGGTATCTCGCAACAGTCGCCGCTGCCAAAGCGCGCACTACGTTGACCTTACCACTCCTTGTTGGTCAACAGGTGATCGGTGTATTGGATCTCTACAGCACCGATAGCGACGCGTTCTCTGAGGGGGACGTCACTCTTCTCCAGAGACTTGCCGACTCCCTGGCACTGTCCGTTGACGCCGCCCAGCGCGTCAGTGAGGGTGGCTTCGTCCTAGAGACCGACGGTCTGATCTACAGAACCGCCAAAAGACTTGTGACAGCGCGTTCGGAGCGCGAGGTCTACGAGAGTATCCTGGATGCGATCAGCAACTACCAACCCATTCGAGCGCTCGTGATTGAGGCCGCGGAGGGCGGCCCGCGGACGGGCTACGGCCCGCAAGCAGGCAGGCGGCAACCTAGCAATGGGAGATTGCGTGTCGTGGCGGGCTGGTATCAAGGAGAGATGGTTTTCGAGAATCACGATCTCGCCGAACGCCAGGGTGGGCGTCCCTCGGACCTGGGTGCTCCTGTCTTGGCGCCAGGCTTTATCGATGTTGTGATACTCGGCCTTGACCTAAATGCTCCCCTATGCGTGTGGGATCTAGCGGATCTAGATGCGTCTCTGAGTCCGGAGCTGCACGGCGCGCTGGAGGGCCTAGCTGACTGGTTGAATTACGCCGCGGGCGAGCTTCCCATTGCCGATGAGCTGGGCGAACGAGGCCGAACGCAGTCGGTCGCATCACAGCCCGACGATGCCCGTACACATCACC
>JAFGNI010000442.1 GCA_016927095.1 Anaerolineae bacterium
ATGACGGTCATGGCCGCGATGGCACGCATCCAGGCGATATCCTCGATGCTGTGGTGGGTGGCACCCAACGGGCCGTAGGCCAGGCCGGTACTGACAGCAGCCAACTTGACGTTCGATCGCGTGTACGCTAGGTCGTTCTTGATCTGCTCCATGGCCCGAGCGGTGAGGAAGCATCCGGCCCCAGCAACGAAGGGGACTCTGCCGCCGTTGGCCATGCCAGCCGCCATGCCGACCATCGCTTGTTCTGCAATGCCGACGTTGAAGAGCCGGCTTGGGAAGCGCTCGGCGAACTTGCCAAGCTTCGACGAGCTCACGGAGTCATTGCACAGGACAACAATCCGGGGGTCTGCCTCTGCCAACGCCACGAGGGTCTCGGCAAAGGCATCGCGACAGTCGTAGACTGCGGGTGATTGTAAGGTCACGATACTCCTCTCGGTTGTGGGCGGCTACCGGTCACCGACAGCATGCGTCCAGTTCCGCAAGTGCCGCCGTCAGCTCCGCTTCGGTGGGCACACGGTGGTGCCACGCGGCTCGATTCTCGATGAAGGAGACGCCGCGGCCCTTACAGGTGTTGGCCAGGACGAGGTTGGGCTGTCCGGCTGCGAAGGGCAACGCGGCGAAGGTCGCGAGCAGAGCGGCATGATCATGGCCGTCGACCTCGCGCACGGCCCACCCAAACGCCCGCCATTTGTCGGCAAGCGGTTCGAGGCTGGTGATCCGCTCGGTGCGGTCCATCATCTGGATGCCGTTCCGGTCGATGATGCAGACCAGGTTGTCAAGGCCGTGGTGGGCAGCAATCATCGCGGCCTCCCAATTGCTACCCTCCTGAAGCTCACCGTCGCCGGTCAACACGAAAGCGCGGCGCAGGCGGCAACCGGCGACAGCGTCGAGTTTGGCGGCGAGTGCAGATCCGACAGCCATTGGCAAGCCGTGTCCCAGCGCGCCGGTGTTGGCCTCCACCCCGGGCACGTGGGTACTCGGGTGGCCACTCAGGCGCGAGAGTGGCTGCATATAGGTGCTCAGCTCCGCCTTGGGGAAGAAGCCGGCGAAGGCCAGCGTTGTGTACAGCAGGCCTGAGCTGTGGCCCTTGCTCATGTAGAACCTGTCACGCTCTGGGTGCTCGGGGGCGTCGGGATCGACAGAGAGCACGTCACCGAAGTAGAGCACAGTGAGGATGTCAGCAGCAGACAGGTCGCCGCCGGTGTGACCGTGGTGCGCGTCAAAGATCATACGCAGGTTGCGTTTTCGGATCTCGGTCGCTTTGCGCCTAAGCTCGCTGGCGTCCAAACTCGGGCTCCTTTCCTTAGGGGCGTCTACCAGACTTCGCCCTCGCGCCACTCGATGGAAAGCGGTTGGGTCAGATCCAGGCCGGGCGTCTTGGGAAGCCTGAGGATCATCACCTCCTCATCTTCCGGGGTGGCGACAAGGGCCCCATCTTTCCGAATGAAGAGGGGACCCTGCCACGGTTCCCATCCCAGGCGCGCATAGTAGGCTACACTGAAGGGAGAAAGCGCGGCAATATCGCAGTCACAGATCTCTCGCTGAAGACGGCGCATCACGGCGGCAGCGTAGCCCCGGTTACGATAGGCGGCGTCTGTGGCTACCAACTCGACGTAGGCTGTCCGGAGTAGGGGCCCCCTAGCTACCTGCAGCCAGCGCGTCACCCACATCGCGTGGGTCACGAGCTGTCCACCAACGGTGCCGAGAAGGTGGACGCCCTCACCAAGGTTGTCGAACAGGGCTGTGAGGTCCTCCTCGTAGGCACGGTTGATCAGGTCGATGAGCGCGACGCGAGTCTCGCCTTGCAGCTCGCTGCTAGCGACAAGGGAGATGCCGAGTGCGCCGCAATCGAGGATCGCCACAGGTTCGCTCCCTACCTAGGTATCTGCCCTGACGACGGCGGCCCAGTAGCCTTCCTCCGCCGGCGTGATCAGCGGCACCGTGCCGGTCTGGTCGACGGGCAGCGACGCCGGTTCGGCAGTCCATCGACATCCTCGGATGTCCAACCAGTGCACGTACAGCAGCCGGTCGCCTGCTGCGGACACATCGAGGCGGACGTTGCCACCGTCAGGGAAGAAGACGGCGTAGGCCACGGCGGGTTCGGCGGCGCAGTAGGCCTCGTTGCGACTGCGATTCGTGAGCAGATCAAGGTGGGGCTCGCACGCGAAGATGTCAATCTCCGCCAGCAGCATCCGCATCGCTCGGATGTGAGCTTGGGCGATCGAGTTGAGGCCCAGACCGGAGGTTGGGCGGTGGAACCGTGACGAGGCTAGACCACCGAGGATGTTGCGCCAGAAGCGCTCCTGCGCGTCCCGCGTTGTGCCGTAGCGCCCTGTGTTGGCACCGTAGATCTTGACGCTGTTCATGGGCCGGGGGTGTCCTGACGCAAGTATGCGCTCGCGGATCACCTGCGGGTTTGCCCAGTGCTCGTAGTTCACTTGGTGGTTGTTCTGTGAGATATCGATGAAGTCGTAGATCGCCGGGTGGTCCAGCGTGTTGGCGTGCTCGGCACCAAGGAGGTTGTGGTCATCCCACATTTCCGTGGTCATTACACGCACACCGGCTGCCGCCGCCTTGGACTTGACGAAGCCTGACCAGTACTTGCCCCACTCAGGGGATTCGTTGGTCTCGTTGTCCATACAGTAGAGTACGTTGCCGTAATCCAGCGAGATCGACAGCAGCTGGGCGACTTGCGCCTCTTGGTAGGCAAGGACCCGCTCGTTGTTCTCCAACGCCGGCACCGTCCGGAAGAAGGCGCTCTCGCGGCGCCCGGGGTGCGTATCGATCGCGGTCTGGAGTCCCGATTCGGCAGCCGTGTAGTTGACGTTGTTCTTCGGGTTGTAGGGATTGTCCTGCCAGGGAGCCCGAGCGAAGTCAAACCGATCCCACAGCTCGATCTGCAGGATAATGTCGCGCTCTGCCGTCAGGTCAAGAAAGTGCCGGAAGCGCTCCCCGTAGGCTATGCCGTGTTGCCCCAGGTCATAGAGGCCGGTACTGAGGTCGCGTTCGAAGGGCCAGACATCCCCCTCATCGCGGCTGGACATCGTGCACCGGACGTAGTTGCCGCCGACCTCGGCTAATAGGTCAAGGTGGCTGGCCACGTCCGGTATCTGGAAGAGGTTATCCTCGCGACTCCCACCCAGCAGAACTACCGGTGCTCCCTTATACTGCCAGTAGAAGGGATTCTGCGTGTAGGGTTGGATGCGGTCTGCGTTGTTCATCGAAGATCTCCCTCGCTCTGTCTTGACAGCGCTCTCGCTGTTTCGACTATAGCGCTGCTCGGACGGACGTCAATCGGCCCGGCGCAGAAGTGCTGCTGCACCGACAATGGCTGTGAGCCCCAAGCCACCATAGAAGAGGATACTGTGTGCGGCCTGCACGACTTGCGGTGTCGCCTCTTGAGGCGACTGCCACGGGGCAGCTTGTGTCAGGTCGACGGCACCCAACAGAGCCTGAGCATTGTCGTGGGTGTAGGCTTCGGTCTTGCGGAAGATGAGACAGTCCGGATGGTCGTAGACACTGAACGACTCTTCCGCGGGGGGTAATGACACTGCCAGAAGGTGATCCTGGGTGGCATGGGCGGCTGCCATCAGCGGGAACGGGTTCTCTTGATCGGGAAACACGAATGGGCCAAGCTGCATATAGGATGTGAATCTGGCATCGAGCTCGAAACCCAACTCGCCGGCGAACAACGCGCGATAGTAGGCGTTGGTGAGCGGATAGCGGTCCGGCAACCGCGATATGGAGCCGTGGAGCCGGTTGCTTGCCAGGAAGATGTAATCCACCTCGTCCAGCCACGCGAGGAGCTGCTCGCGTTTCTCAGGTGTGTCTTCGTTGTAGAGCTCCAGCGTCACCTGCGAGAAAGTGGGATTAGCACCGCCCTCGCGGAAGGCGTCGCGACCATCGATGCGCAGCGGCAGTCCCCAATCCCAGTGTTCGTTCGCGACGACACTCCCATCCGGCACGCTGGCGTAGATCCAGCGTGAGGCGGCGACTCGCGTGTGGGGGCGCAGGTAGATGCCGAACAGCGCGAGACCCCAAAGCACCGTTGTGAGAACGACCGTGCCGGGCACGGCGAGCGCGAGCCAGCCACCTGCGCCCGCCGATGCCACGGCCTCAGCGCCGGTCGCATGCTGGGATGAGGCGAGCGCCCGCGCTCGTCTCTTCCGCAGACCAGCTGCAAGCGAACACTCCAAGGCGTAGGCCGCCAGCAGGATCAGCAGCGGATAGACAGGCAGGAAATACCGCATCGCCTTGACCCAGCGGGTGGCATAGAAAACAGTGTAGGCCGTGGTCCACAGCCAGAGCGCAAGGTGCCGGTGGTCGCCGCGCGCCAACTGCCATCCTGCAATCGCCCATCCCGCGCCGGCCGCCAGACCCAAAGGAAGCCCCAGGCCCCACAGGCCAAGGTTGCGAAGAGGGAAGACAAGCGGAAGCCTGGCTGCCCATTGGCGGCCTGAAGGGTAGTCAACCGTGCCGCTCTGCTCCTCACGGATCTGAGTCAGCCGGTCGAACCATGCCGTGTTGGGCTCCAGCCCCAAGAGGCCGGGGCCCTCGAAGGCGTACGGCTGGCCCACCCGGAAAGCGGCAAGCGCAAGCGTAGCTGACAGCGCCACGGGCCCGGCGATCTGCAGAACGGCGACCGACAGCGCCCAACGGTGCCCTCGATCGGTGACCTCGTCTTGTCCTGCTGCGCGCAGCGACGCAATAGCGTGCACTGCAACCATGTGGCAGCGAAGCCACTGCAGCGCGCCCAACGCGACCAAGCCAGCTGCCAGCGCTGCGCTGACCTTGCAGGCTGCGGCTAGCCCCGTTGCAACGCCCCCGAGTCCTAGCCAGAGCCAAGGTGGTCGTTCAGTTGGGGCCTGGCCAGCGCGGATCGCGAAGGCTGCGGTCAGGGCTGTGAAGAAGGTGGCGGCACTGTCGACGGTGTAGAAGTGCGCTTGCTGAATCAGAAAGGCTGTCCCGGCTGCGAGCGCCATAGCTAACAAGCCCGCGCGCCTCCCATAGAGGCGCCAGCCCAGCAGGCCGATGACGACCACCGTGCCCACATCAGCGAGGGCGGCGAGATGGCGCCCAACGAAGGCGCTGTAGGTCCAGGTGAAGGTGCCCGGGTGGCACAGCCGACCAGGGGGCGGCGTGAAGCCTGACCGGCTCAGCCGTTTCAGCACGGACGCAGCCACCAGGCTGGGGACCCGGGCAGCTGGGTTCTCACAGGCCCGGTCAAGCCACTCCGTCACGGCACGTGTCATGAACAGCGGGAGCGTCCCGTAGCTGTAGACCTGATCGTGGTTACGTGGATTCAGAGGTGAAACCTGCGTGTCGAAGTAGACCGAGAGGTCACCGGGCCACCGGACGGCTCCGGTGATCATGCGCATGTGCCCTTCGTCGGGATGAATCCACTGGCCCAGATCCCAGTTCAGGCCCGTGAAGCGCAGAGCGATGGCCAACAGCAGAATGACCAAGGTCAGAGCGTGAGTCAGCCTGCGCTCACGAAGTGTAGCTGCGTCGATCGCCGAGTTGTAGTCTGTCGTCGCCATAGCTGTCGCTGCGGTGTATCCTCGATGCCCATCTCGCGTAATGCTGCGCCGATTATAGAGGCGCACCTTGGCGGGTCAAGGCTGGAAGGGCATCCGAGTCGGCATCGATAGCGCCTCCAGGATGCGTCTTCTGGAGGCGCTGATTGGTGCTGGACGAAGTGGGTGGGCCGCTAGTAGAGGTGGCACGCTGCCCAGTGACCAGGCGCGTGCTCGAGAAGTGGTGGCTCCTCGTCGTAGCAGATCGCCATCGCTTTGGGACAGCGCGTGTTGAAGTTGCACCCTTGGGGTGGGTTGATCGGGCTGGGCACATCGCCTGTCAAGATGATGCGTTCCCGCGTCTCCTCGATGACAGGATCTGCGATGGGCGCTGCGGACCAGAGCGCCTGCGTGTAGGGGTGGAGTGGCTCACGGAGCACGGTCGCACTCTCCCCTAGCTCGACGATCTTGCCAAGGTACATCACAGCCGTTCGGTCGCTGATGTAACGCACCATCGACAGATCGTGAGAGATGAACAGGTAAGTGAGGGCGAGCTCGCGCTGCAATCTGCGGAGCAGGTTGACGATCTGGGCCTGGATCGAGACATCCAGGGACGAGATAGGCTCGTCACAGATCACGAAGTAGGGGTTGAGGCTGAGGGCGCGTGCGATGCCGACACGCTGCCGCTGGCCACCGGAGAACTCCGCCGGGAATCGGTTGACGAAGTACGCACTGAGGCCCACGCGTCGCAGCAACTCCACAGCCAGTTCCTCCGCCTCCTTGTGATTGGCGGCGATGCCGTGGACGAGCATCGGCTCGGTTAGGATGCGACCGATCGTCATCCTCGGATTCAGCGACGAATACGGGTTCTGGAAGATGATCTGCATCTCTGTACGGAGGCTGCGCATCGCGCGCGCTTCGAGACCGACGAGCTCCTTATCGCCCAGCTGCACCGAACCTGACGTCGGCGGGTCCAGCTGGAGGATCGCCCGCGCAGCGGTGGTCTTGCCGCACCCGCTCTCACCGACGAGGCCTAAGGTCTCACCCTTGTGAATCTCGAAGGAGACACCGTCGACAGCTTTCACGTAACCGGTGGTTCGCTGGAAGAGCCCGCGCTTCACCGGGAAGTGCTTCTTGAGATCCCGTACCCTCAGGATGACGTCGTTGCTGCCGGTCAAAGCGTCACCTCCTGGCGGGCCTGGGGTGAGCGTGTCTTGAGTACCCGGTCGATATGCCAGCAAGCGGATTGATGGCCATCCGCAACGTCGAATAGTTTCGGGCGCTTCTCGGTGCACACTTGCGTGCGATAGGCGCAGCGTGGCCAGAAGGGACAGCCGGGCGGCAAGTTGATCATATCCGGCGGCGCGCCCTCAATGTACTCGAGGTCGTCCTCGCTGGTGGTCTCCAGGCTCGGCAGCGATCGGAGCAGCCCCAGCGTGTAGGGATGGGCTGGATCGCGGAAGAGCGGCTTGATGGGCGCGGTCTCAACAATCGTGCCGGCGTACATCACGTTCACGCGGCGCGCTAACCGAGCAATGACGCCAAGGTCATGGGTGATCCATATGATCGCCATTCCGAGCTCCTCCTGCAGCTGGCGCACGAGGTCGACGATCTGGGCTTGAATCGTGACGTCGAGCGCCGTTGTCGGCTCGTCTGCGATCAGGAGCTTTGGTTTGCACGAGATGGCCATGGCGATCATGACGCGTTGGCGCATGCCACCTGAGAACTGGTGTGGGTAGTCATTGACTCGCTCATCGGCTTGGGGGATGCCCACGCGCTCTAGGAGCCGCACGGCCTCCGCCTGAGCCTGCCGCGAGTCGGTGCCCAGATTGACCTCCATCGCTTCTGCGATCTGGCGTCCGATGGGCATGACGGGGTTCAGTGAGGTCATCGGGTCCTGGAAGATGACGCCGATCTCGCGTCCCCGCACTTGATGCATCCGGTTGCGGCCGATCCGCAGCAGGTCGCGCCCGTCAAAGAGGACCTGACCATTCTCGATCCTGCCCGGTGGTTCGGGGATCAACCGGAGCATTGCCATGGAGCTAACGCTCTTGCCCGAGCCGCTTTCTCCAACCAGGCCCAGGATGTCACCCTCTGCCATCTCGTAGGAGACGCCGTTGACGGCCTGCACAACACCGTCCTTGGTGTAGAAGCGTACCGTGAGGTCGCTGACCTGCAATAGGGGTCTCATCGCGTCTCCTCAGATGTTCTCGCTCACGTCCAGAGCTTTGCGAAGACCATCGGCAATGCCCTGGAAGGCCAATACCGACAGGGTGATCATCAGACCTGGGAAGATGATCATATGGGGCCAGATCTGCCAGTAGTAGCCTGAGTCAGTCAGCATACGGCCCCAGCTTGGTCGCGGCGGCCGGACGCCCATACCCAGGAAGCTGAGGCCTGCTTCGGCGAAGACGGCGGTTGGGATCCCGGCAGCGAAACCCCACAGCAGCAGCGGCGCCGCCTGGGGGACAACGTGGAAGACGATCACGCGCCAGCGGGGGATACCCAGCGCTCGAGCTGCCTCGATGTAGTCCTGCTCGCGGATCGAGAAGGTGAGCCCGCGCATCATACGGCACGACCCCACCCAGCCGGTGATGATCATAGCTAGGATCAGGTTCTCCAGACTCGGGGAGAGGACCATCACCAGGTAGAGCACGATCAGATACCACGGCAGGGCCGAGAACATATCAATCAAACGTGTCACCAACCAGTCAAACACGCCACCCAAGTAACCGGCCAGCACGCCAACGGGCACGCCGATGGCCAGGCCCGCAAGCCCGGTGAACACACCGACGAGCAACATAGGCCGCGCCCCATAGAGAATGCGTGTGAGGATATCCCGCCCCAACTCGTCAGTGCCGAAAGGATGTGCGGGGCTCGGAGGCTGCAGCCCGTTCATCATGTCGATCTTGTCGTAGTCATAGGGCGTGAGGACGGGAGCAAACACCGCAGCAGCGACGACCAGCGCTGCGAAAACCAGGCCAAACATGGCCAAGCGGTTGCGCCGGAAGCGCCGCCAGGCGCCCACCCAGAAACTGGCGTACTTCGTCTCTGCGTCAAACCCCTCGGGCGTGAAAAGCGTCTCAGTTGAGATGGCCGATTGCTCGGTCTCCGCGATAGCCCGCTGCGGTGTAGCTTCCTCAGCTACTGCTCGCGCCGTTGGGTCGTTCATCGTCTCTTCTCCGTAACGCGCACCCGCGGATCGATGATGCCGTAGAGGATGTCCGTGAGGAGATAAGTGAGCGCGATCAGCAGAGCCCAGAAGATCGTGATGCCGAGCACCAGGGGGTAGTCGCGATTGGTGCTCGAGACCACGAAGTAACGGCCAAGCCCGGGGAGTGCAAAGACCTGCTCTATGAATAGCGAACCCGTCATCATACCTGGAAAGAGCGGAAGGAAGCTTGTGATCATCGGGATAAGTGCGTTGCGCAACACGTGTCGGGTCATCACGCCGGTGGGACGCAGCCCTTTGGCGTAGGCTGTCCGGACATAGTCAGAGGCCATTGCTTCGGCGATGCATTGCCGCGTCCAGCGCGCGACGCCGCCTGTAGCGGGCACGCCAAAGGCGACCACGGGCAGCGCGATGTGGTGGACCACGTCGCGCCAGTCATTGGGATCGCCCCAGAACCCAGCCGGAAACCATCGGAGCTTGACGGAGAAGAAGTAGACCAGCACGAAGCCCAGCACGAAGTTGGGGATGGTAGACATAACAACAGCGTAGCTGGTCACCACGTTGTCAATCCAAGTGTCCTGATTTGCCGCCGCGATGACGCCCAGCACAACACCCAGCGAAATCGCAAGCGTTGCGGCCAGCCCGCCGACGAGTGCGCTGTAGGGCAGGGCATTCCGGATGAGCTCGGTGACCGTGCGCTCCGGCTCGGTGAAGGTATAGCCGAAGTCGAGCATCAGGGCGTTACCCAGCCAGGTCAGGTATTGGCGCCACAGAGGCTGGTCGAGCCCATACTTGGCCTTGAAGGCCGCCACCTGCGCTTCCGATAGGGGGATCTCTGCGCCCTTCATCCACGGACCACCGGGGACCACACGGGAAAGGGTGAAGGTGAAGATCGAGAGCAGTAGCAGCGTCATGGCAATGCCCCCGAGGCGCTTCAGTGTGTAGGCGATCATATCAGGTCACCTCCCAAGTATGGCGATACCACATGTTGGTCCGCTATCTGGTCTGAGCAAGCTCGGCAGCAGGGCGCGGGTACCCGCGCCCTGCTGCGCACTTGGTGAAACGCGGCTAACCTAGACCTTCTCGGCAGTCGGAGTCGCTCCAGTAGATGCCCTCATAAGCGTGCGGGCAGCCAATGGCGCCCCACATCTGGTAGCCATCCTTATTGGGCTGCAAGGTGGGCCCTGCAGCATTGCATGGCCAGAGATCGATGGAGAAGGGATGGGCAACGAAGAACCACGCCGCGCTCTCCACGAGAAGCTCCTCAGCTCGCTTCAATCCGGCGAAGCGCTCGTCCGGATCGAACGAGGAGTTGGCCGGATTGTACACCTCGTCCCAGCTGGGGTCCACGTGCGGGTGACGCCCGGTGCTGCGGAAGACGTTGAGGAAGGTAGCCGGGTCCACGTAGTCCTGCGCGTAGCCCACGTAGTACATTGGCGCAGTCCGGTCTGTGAACGAAGCGCTGGTGAAGGACTGGAAGTCCGACGGACGCAGTTCGACTGTGATGCCCAGGTTCTCCTTCCACTGCGCCTGCATCGCCTCGCAGACAGCCAGCTGCTGATTGGTGGGCTGGCGGATGTAGAGTTCGTAGACTGGGAAGCCCGCGCCGCCAGGGAAGCCTGCATCGGCCAGCAGTTGCGCTGCCACTTCAGGGTCGTACTGGTTCGGATCCAGTTGTTCCAGGTCGGGATTGTAGTTGGGGAAGCCTTTGGGCAGGATGCCCCAGGCCGTATGGGCGAACCCCTGGTAGATCTGGCTCACGATCGTGGCCTTGTCGATGGCCTTGCACATCGCCAGCCGGACGTTACGATCGGCGAGCGGCTCGAAATCGCCCAACGTGTTGAAGCCCAAGTAGTCGGTGAACGTCGGTGGGCGGGGATGCGACTCCGCGCGTAGCAGGGGGTTGGCATTGACAAGACCGACCTCTGCTGGCGGACTGTCAATGCCCACGCTGTACCTCTGGGTCTCACCGGCAATGTAGGCCGGCAGACCGCCGGGGAGCGCGGGTTGCGAGCGCACCTCTACCACCCACGGGCGGCGGACGCCCGCGTAGTCGGGCCTGAGCTCCCAGAGGTTGCCCAGCTGTCGATCGAACTTGCTGAGCATGAAGGGTCCAGACGCCACGTAGCGGTCGGGATCCAGGGCCCAGTTCTCGCCCAGCTCTTCTTGCGCGCCCTCGGGCATGACCTCGAACCAGACGCCGAGCATCGGCAGGTACGGTACGGGAGCCTCGGTGTAGATGCGTAGGGTGTAATCATCGACGGCCTCGATACCCAGATCCTCGGGTGGCAGCTCGCCCGACGTAACGGCAGCGGCGTTCTTGATGTCGAAGTAGAACCAAGCAAAGTCGTAGCCGTTGCTCAGCGACCAGCGCAGCGTGTAGACCCAGTCATTCGCGGTGATGGGATTGCCGTTGCTCCAGGTTAGGCCCTTGCGCAGGAAGAAGTCCCAATAGGTCCCGTCCTCTGCGGCCTCCCAGTTCTCGCAGCCGATGCCAATGACCTCGAAGTCGGTGTTGAGCGAGGTGAGGGTCTCCTGACCCTTGGCCTCCTCAAAGGCCCGGTTGTACAACGACTCCATGATGTGACCATAGCCGCCGCCTGTGGTGCCTTCTCCCATCAGGATGTACTGCTCTTCCAGCGGCAACGCATCGGCGGGCAGCGTCTCGCCGAGGGGGTTCACCGGACCCGTGAGCGGAATCGGGGTGACCTCGACGATCTTTTCCACCTCAACGGTCTTCTCAACCTCTACCTCGACTTCGACGGTCTTCTCGACGACCTTCTCGACCTCGACGGTCTTTTCGATGATCTCGGGCTCAGGCGTGGCACAGGATGCCAGGATGGCACCGGCACTGGCTGTGCCCACCATCCGTAGAAACTGACGTCGCGACAGGCGTTTTTGATTGCTCACAAGATACCTCCCTAGGTTGGATGACTCACAAGCCGTATCTACAGGGGACCAATCCAGCTTACCGTCAAGCCCTTCTCAGGTCGATTCGCCTCCTTTCGAGTGCCAGCGTGACTATGAGATGGAAGGGTCTAGCTTCCCGTGTCCATATGACCGGGGCGTCCAAGCTCGGCGAAGGGAAAGATCCCGTAGCGCGAGCAGAGCCCAAAGAGATGCTGATCGACGAGCTCGCGCGTATGCGAGAAGTCTCGGGACTTGATGGCGTCCAGATACGCTTGGTGACAGGCGAGCATGTCGATCTCCATCACATCATCGGGCAAATCAATCTTGCCCGAGTTCCCCAGAACCCAGAAGGTGTTGAGCAGCGGCATGCCGATGCTCGCGAGCAACCGGTCACCCGACGCGTTGAGCATAGCCTGGTGGAAGCGCTTGTGGTCGGTGGAGTCTTGACCGGCGAGCGGCGGGTCCTGGCGCAATGCGTCCAAGATCTCTTCCAGTTCGGCGATCGCCGCATCGTCGGCTCGACCGATGCAGGCTTCGAGTACAGCGAGCTCCAGCATAGCGCGTCCCTCTATGACCTCCTCCAGGCTGAAGCGATCCAGAGAGTGGCGGAAGGCTAGGTAGTCGAGGAAGTCAGTATCTTCGGGATCCGTGACGTAGATGCCCCGCCCGTGCTGAATGTCGACGAGTCCCAGGGCCTGCAGGGCGCGGAAAGCCTCGCGCACAACCACCACGCTCACCTCGAGGAGATCCGCCCATTCATGCAGCGAGGGCAGTCGGTCGCCTGGGGACACCCGGTGAACACTGATGTAGTCCTGAATACTGTCGATGCACTGGCGGGTCAGATCCGCGCGCTGGGGCTTCGCAATTTGAACGGACATAGTGATTCCCTTCTGCCAGGCAACAGAGCTCGGCGTTCCGCAGCCAACAGCGTCAGTTTGTCACCGTCGCGGTGGTCGATGGAGACGATGTGTGGTGAGTGAAGGTTGTCCGGACAGAACTGGTGACGCAGCGAGTTTTGGTATATCATATAGTCATCAGATGACTATATGACCAGTATATAGAAACCATGGCTTGATGTCAAGTCTTTCCGCCGTTCCGGCGGCATCGGAGCGTTGTATAGTGTGCTACAATGGCGCAGGTCTCTGGGTGTATCAATAGGGTGGGGGAATGCCGTGACATGACGACTGACGAGAGTCTGACCACTTCGGATCTACCGCTTCCCCGCAGGATCTGGTGGCCTTGGGATGAACCGGCCGCGCGGGTGGCCTTCCGTCGCACATTCCACCTGGACCGGCGGGTGGAGGCGGTGCTTCACATGACCGCCAGTGGTAGCGCGAAAGTCTGGTGCGACGGGCTGGCTCTGGCCCTCCCGCCCTCCCACCTGCCGCTCTGGCGCGCTGTACGCCGTATTCCGGTGAGCGTCGCCGCCGGTCAGCACACCTTGGCGATCGAGGTATCCACCGAGGAGCAGGCGCAGCCTTTCCTGCTGGCCTGCCTGGACGGAGCTAGCGAGCGCGCTGGCCGGCGGATTCCGACGGACGAGACCTGGCTGATGGCGCGCGATCCAGAGCCGGGTTGGCAGGCCTCAGAGCCTGATGCAGCGTGGACCCTTGCCTGGGCCTTCGATGGGGTGTGGGCGGAGCCCTGGGGAATGCCGTCTGATGCCCCCGACGACTGGTGCCGGATGACTGCCGGGTCTCATCGCGTGCAGAGTGCAAAGCTGGATCGCGTCGTCCGTGGTTTTGGGGGGCTGGCTTCTGCCGGTGCCCTTGTGTCGATCGAGCATAATGGGGCCTTGATGATGGTGCCAGCACAGCCCTTTGCTGGCGCCCCGCCGCGCCTGGCGTCCCATCGCCCTGCCCTGGAGTGGTACCGCACGCGGGAGGCCCATTCCCGGACTAACAACGCGTGGCTCGATCTTTTCGAAGCCCGTGCGCCGCACATCGTCTTCGATGCCGGTGACGAGACCTTCGCGCGCCTCAAGGTATCCCTCATCCGCGGTGGACCTGCGATGCTGGCCGTGACGACCGGCGAGTCGCTCAACGAGATCGATCGCTATGACCGGCGCGTCACCGACATTCTGGTGCTCAACGATGGCGAGGCCTTTGCGACGGCGCCCACGGGTTTCCGATACGTCAAGATTGCCGCGCTCAGCAGCAACGGTCACGGCCTGGAGCTGAGGCCGATCGAGATTCAGCACATTCGCTACCCTGTGGAGGCGCGGGGAGGTTTCCGCTGCAGCGACCACGGCCTGAATGATATCTGGGATGCGGCGGTCCGGACCGTTCACCTGTGCATGCAGACCGAGATGTGGGACGGCATAAAGCGGGACCAACTGCCCTGGATGGGCGACCTCTTCGTGGAGGCGCTCGTCGCCTACCATGCATTCGGCGACTACGCGCTGGCCCGCCGCACCTATGCCGTCCTCGGCGAGCTAGGGCCCGCCGCACCGCGCCCCCTGCACGAGCAGCGCTATCCCGGGTTGTACGCTCTGTGGCATGCGCCGAGCGGCGAGATCAACGATATCCCCACCTACACCCTGTGGTGGCTTGTCGGCCTCGCCGACTACGTTCGCTATTCCGGTGACACCTCGCTTCTGCAGGAGCTCGATACCGAGGTCAGGGCGGCGGTCCGCCATGTTGAGGACCATGTGGGGGACGATGGCCTGTACCGCATCCGTCAGGGCTGGGATTTGGTTGATTGGTCGCCGCTCTCAGCCGAAGCGCGGTTCTCGTTCACACACCTGTTGGCCTACCAGGCGCTCGCGGCGGGCTATGGACTCCTGGCCCGCATGGATGATCAGGCGGATGCTGCAGTTTGCCGCAGACGGTACACACACCGGCTCGTAGATCTCATGCGCCAGGCAGCCCTCGACGCCTGGGGAGAAGGTGCGGGTGGGCTGGTACCAAGCCACCACACGCACGCGATGGCCATCCGCAGCGGCGCCCTCTCTGACGTTCAGGCCGCCGCGCTTTTCGAGCGCTATCTGGTCGACGATCCGCCGGCGCGGATGACCTATTGGCACCGGTACGCGGATCTGGAGGCGGCGCTGGCAGTGGGGCGTGTTGGCTGGGGGCTCGCCTACATCCGGCGTCACTGGGGACCCCTGGTCAGCGCGGGCATGACGACCTTCTGGGAGACCTTTGATGCTGCGTGGCTCGACGTCGAGGACCCCCACGCCGTGGCTATCGTCGGCAGCGACACCGCCCGCTATGGCGGTTACGAGACCTCTCTCTGTCACGGTTGGTCCGGCGGCCCGGCGCCTTGGCTCCAACGGGCGGTCCTCGGCGTCCGCCCGATGGCGGATGGGTTTGCCAGTATCCGCTTTGCGCCGGATCTGGGTGACCTCGCCTGGGCCGAAGGCACCATCCCAACCCCACAGGGTGATATCGGTGTGACCTTACGGCGCGCAGCCGCCGATCTGGAAGCGGTCCTTCGGGTGCCGGATGCCGTGCAGGTGGATCTGGGGGAGGCGACGCAGCGACTGTGGCGCATTGAGGTGCGCAGATACGACCCTCGCGAGGCTTGAGTTCTGGCCACGTCCCAGTACACTGCTTGCCGGTAACCTGACGCACACGACCAAGACCTACTCAACATGCGAGGCTTCTCTGTGACCGATGAAACGTTGAAGGCGCACTTCCTGCTGGATCCTGAGGTTGTCTACCTGAACCACGGTTCCTATGGTGCCTGCCCGCGCCCTGTGTTCGAACGATATCAAGCGTGGCAACTGGAGCTAGAGCACAACCCTGTGCATTTTCTTGGCACGCGCCTTGCGACGCTCTTGGCGGACGCGCGCGCCGCCCTTGGCGCCTACCTGGGTGTCAGCGCGGATGATCTCGTCTACTTCTCGAATCCGACGACGGCGATCCGGTTGATCTGCCGGTCTCTGCAGCTGTCCCCAGGGGATGAGATCCTCACCACAGACTGGGAATACCCTTCGGTCAACAGCGCATGGGATCTGACAGCCTACCTGGGCGACGTGAAGATCCGACGCCAGCCGGTGCCGGTCCCCTTCACCACACCTGAGATGTTTGTCGACAGCCTATGGGCGGGGGTGTCCTCACGGACGCGCATTATCTCCATCAGCCATATCTCCTTCAGCAACGCCCTGATCTTCCCGGTCGCTGAGGTCTGTAAGCGCGCTCGCGAGGCTGGGATTCTGACCTTCATCGACGGAGCACACGCACCGAGCCAGATTCCCCTGAACTTGACCGCGCTTGATGCCGATGTCTACCTGGGCGCGTGCCACAAGTGGCTTTGTGCGCCCAAGGGGGCCGGGTTTGCCTACGCCCATCTGCGGGTGCACGCGATGCTGACCGATGCCCTGATCCGCAGCAACCCCAACGAGGTGCGCGTTCTGCCCGAGCCCGGTCAGTTCGTGCCGCAATACCAGTACCAGGGCACCCGCGATCCCGCGGCGTTTCTCTCGGTGCCGGAAGCGATCCACTTCCAGGCTGAGCACGACTGGGAGGCGCAGCGCCATCGGTGCCACGCGCTCGCCAGCCAGACCCTGACCCGGATTACCGGACTGACGGGCCTCGCACCCTTGAGCCCCGACAGCTCCGACTACTTCAGCCAGATGGTCTGTATCCCGGTGCCCTCGGATCGCACTACCGCGATCTGGGAGGCAATCAAGGCCCGGAACATCGTGGTGCCCCTTCTCGGCGTCCACGACCGCCACTTCCTCCGCGTATCGTTCCAAGCCTACAAC
>JAFGNI010000443.1 GCA_016927095.1 Anaerolineae bacterium
GACTCCGAGACTCCCCAAGGCACGCCCTGCTCCCGACCGTAGGCGATCTGACGTTGAACGACGGCGCGGTTAGTCTGAGCGAGCAGGGTTCCTTCGTATGATCGGGAGAAGAGATCGGGCATCAGATACTCGAACATACTGCCGTTCCATGACAGCAGGGCACGCATCCCCTCCATCTCGGTGATAGGACGAGAGAGATGCAGCCAGTGGCTCTGGGGCACTTCGCCTTTGGCGATGGCGATCAGGCTTGCCGTCCGCGCCTCCGACGCCAGCAGATCGTAGTGATTCGTATCGAGCTTCTCGGTGTCGACGCGGTAACCCAGGTAGAAGACCTGGCGATGTTCATCAAAGAGGAAGCCAAAATCCATCCCGTTAACCATCGCTTCAGCCTGATGAGCCAGACTCTGGATGCCGACAAGCAAGCTCTCAGAACGTTGACGGCTCTGGTCGAGAGCATCCATCAGCGTCCGACACCATTCACGGGCTTCCCGGAGTTCTTCGCTATCGGCATCGGCAGTACTCGAAAGCAGGTCCAGGATCCGCGCCACCTCTTCACGACCCTCTCGGCAGACGTCAGGGATCTGACCCAACTGCGGCGCCGGCGGCAATGCTGCCCTGACGGCCTGCCACGCTTTCCCAACAGGGGTGTCCCGAGCCGCGCTTTCCAGAAGCTCAGGTACCTTCAGCAGCGGCAATAACCAGGAGAACAGGAGGTCCAGCTCATCCCGCATATTGCGCAGGTGATAGTGCACGCGCTCCGACCAGAGGCGCAGACCCTGCAAGGTGTCCAGGGGCAACAGTTCTGCGCCACTCTCCAGCAGGGCGGTGATCAGACGATGGAGCTCCACCAACGCGCCGCCGCTCAGGGAGTCTAGGAACGCAGGCAAACGCGCCGGCGTCTGCCGAGCCGTCCTTACCTGGCGCCGGATGTGAGCGAGATGTGCTTCCAGGGCCTCGATGGTCGCCGCGACGTCGTCTGTAACGGGCTGTCCGCTAGCGGACCTCATCTCTACAGCAGATGTCAGGACCTCCTCTAGAACCCCAAGTGCATCGCGCAGCCCCTCCCATCGTTGCCAGCGAGGAACCCGCTGCTGAGGAAGGCGCCGAAGGCCCTCCTTGAGCGTGAGGAGAGAAGCTGCAAGGTTGCCGCTGTCGACGGTGGAGACATACCGGGGGGCCAATGTACCCAGATCATGGGTTTCATACCAGTTCAGAAAATGGCCCCGGTAGCGCTCCAATTGCTCCATGCTGTCGAGCGTAGAACGCAGCCGCAGGACAAGCGTCAGAGGTCCGATGTAACCCAGATCGTGAGCAGACAACGTCGAGAGCAACAGCAGCCCGATATTGGTCGGAGACGTCCGGTGCGCAACCAGCCCGCGAGGATCTTCCTGAAAGTGGTCCGGTGGTAGCCAATGATCCTCGGGACCAACGAAGCGCTCAAAGTAGAGCCACGTACGGCGCGCCAGTCGCCGCAGTATATTGCGCTGTGTCGTCGTAAGCGGTGCCTCCTCCGTCTCAAGGGGTCTACCGATCCAAAACGCGACCTGGGGTGAGACAAACCAAAGCAGGAGGAGCGGCGCAGCAGCCAGCACAGCCGAGGCGTCCACAACCACGATGAGGGCCCCCATCAGGAGAGCCACGACAGGTGCGAGGATCATGCGTCGCCAGGTTACGGCAGGATCGTCACGGCCTCCCAGACTGCGAAGCGCATGCGCAGCCGTGACCCACTGCAGCAGGCGCCTGTGGCTGATGAAGAGTCGCACGAGCGTGACCCCGATCGCATCGAGGGCCAACACGGACTCGTAGAGCAGGAAGACCAACGAGAAAAGCCAGCGAAGCACCTGTATCCTCATCGGGGCAAGCACGCCACGCGCGAGGTGCCGGCTTAGCGGGACCGAATCCGCATAGTCAATCCGACTCAACGCCGTTAGCAACCCCGTCACTAGCGGCATCGCAGAGATGAAAAGGCCCGTCAACGTCCAGAGCCAAGGGGAGCCGGGCAGAACCAACCAGCCAGCCATGAAGAACGCTAGCAATGCCGGGCTGCGGAGACTGCGCCGCAGGTTGTCCAGGATCTTCCAGCGATCTAGGACTGAGAGCTGGTTTTCTACCGTCGCGGGCCCTTCCTGAGCTGCCACGGTTTCTTGGGGCGCGGACGCCTTCCGAGGCGCGGACGCCTTCTGAGGCGCGGACGGCACCCGGGGGAAAAGCCACGGTAACAACTGCCAATCGCCACGCCACCAACGGTGCTGGCGATGCATATAGGTCAGATACTCTTGCGGATAGTCTTCGTAGAGAACGACATCGGTCACCAGGCCCGCGCGACCGTGGATGCCCTCGAAGAGATCGTGACTCAACAGCGCGTTCTCCGGCACCCGGCCTGCCAGGCTCCGGTGGAAGGCGGTCACATCGTAGATACCTTTACCCACGAAGCTGCCTTCGCCGAAGAAATCCTGATAGACATCGGAGACAGCAAGCGTGTACAGATCGAGCCCAGCATCACCGGCAAAGATACTGGTCAATAGTGTTGCATTGACGCTGGTAGGCTGCACCTCGGTCCTTGGCTGAAGCACCGTGTAGCCGGCAACGACGCGCCCCGTTTCCGGATCAAGTTCGGCGCGGTTGAGGGGATGGGCCAACGTAGCGATCAGCCGGTGCGTGCTGTCCTGAGAAAGAATTGTATCAGAATCGAGCGTGATCACGTAGCGGCTGCCGACCAACCCCGGTATGTCCCCAATCTGCGTTGTATACGATGTTGCGCGATCGCCCAAGAGGAGGCGGTTAAACTCCTCCAGCTTTCCCCTTTTCCGCTCCCAACCCATCCA
>JAFGNI010000444.1 GCA_016927095.1 Anaerolineae bacterium
GCTGACAGCTGCACCCTATCCAAGGAGAGACGCTATGCACGTACCTGACCTCAAGACGACGTTGCCCTTCCTCGATGGAGGCGTCACGCAGGTTGCCATCGTGGTGCCAGATATCGAGTCCGCTGTGGAGATGTACTGGGGGCTCTTCGGGATTGGACCATGGCACATCTACACCTACGGCAGACCACTTGTGAAGACTATGACGTATCGCGGCGAGCCTGGCGACTACAAGATGCGCGTGGCGTTGAGCTATCTGGGACCGACGCGGATTGAGCTGATCCAGCCTCTGTCGGGAGCGAACGTCTATGATGACTTCATCGCGGCGCACGGATATGGCGTTCACCACTTCGGCGTGCTCGTGGAGGACATTGACGCGGCCTTGGCGGCGGCCGGCGCCGCTGGGATCGAGATGATCATGGACGGTGCGGGGTTTGGCCTCGACGGCGATGGCCACTATGCCTATCTCGATACGGAGGATCTGATCGGGATCACCATCGAGCTGATCGAGCGTCCCAAGCGCCGCGTGGCGCCGGAGCGCCTGTATCCGGAAAGCGAGTGAACGAATAAGCGAATGAAGGGTAGCATGACGTCGGGTATGCAGCGCACGGTTGAGGTCGCACGACAGGCTGGAATTGGCTGCTGATGCGCCTGCCCACTCAGCTGCGTGGCGATTTCGGCTGCCGGCGTCTGAACACCACTTGTGTATAGGCGTCCAGTTGCGGGATCTTCACCACGACGTGGTCATCGTGCATCTCCAGTATCGGCGAGTCGTTCTCAGGATAGCGCATGGCGGTGATGAACTCCACCAGATCCATGCTCACGCCGAGCCGGAGATCGAAGACGGGCACGATCTCTTCAATCTGGTTGGTCTCCGCGTGGACTTGGTAGTTGATGAGGTGAAAGGCGATCTCGTCACCTTTGGTGGCTACATTGAGCTCGACGCACTGCGGTGCTTCCAGGAAGAAGGGTCTATCCGCTATAGCAAGGCTCATCAGGTTGTGGGCGATCTGCTTGTTAGGCCAGGCGTTCTCGACCCAATAATCCCGGAAGAGGGGTGCGGCGCTGTAGATAGCGGTGCCGGCGCCGAAGTGGTTCAGGGTTATACCTGCGTAGCCGCTGTCCTTGCCGAAGGGGGCATAGGCAGGGTGGCGGAAGTAGTAGAGCTCTTCAGGCCGAGGCTCGATGAGCGGCGTGACGTGCCCGGCGAGGACCTCCGCCGTGGTGGGGAAGATTCGAGCGAAAGGTGCGCTGACGAGGATCGGCGTCTCGGTCCGCAGCCCATCCGCGATGCGCGGCCCGAGGCCGAGGTACCCCATACTGTATGGGCTAGCACCGTGGTAGGTGAGCCCCAGGATATCGGCCAGGGACATCGTGGCGCCATCGATAGAGGTGCTGCCGGTGGCGATTAGGATTCCGCCCGACGCGACGTAGGCGCGTAGAGCGTCTTCGACCTCACCATCCAGCGGGCCTGCGTCCGGCAAGATCACGGCCTTGTAGGCCTCGAGCCTGTCCAGATGTGCCGGCGCGAGGACGTCGAAGTGCCAATGCGTGTTGCTCAGCGCCTTGGCGGCGCCCAGCAAGGGTGCTCTGCCCGCCATATCGTCGCTGATCACAGTTGTGCTCAGGAGAGCGATGTAGGGCAGACTGGCACTGCCTGTGATGGCTGCCTCCACGCGCTCGACCAGGCCGAAGCACTCCCCAATCGATGTGTAGATCTCCTGGTCGAGGCGCCCGCTGGGATAGGCCTGATCGCCCATGTTGACGACGCCGCCGTGGGCCGCGATCCGCATCGTCGTCACCAGCATGTTTGCGGTCGTCTGCACGTCCCAGCTTCCCCAGCGATGGAGGAAGCGATCGGAGCAACTCTCCCACGGCTTGCCCAACGCCTGGTGGGCTTTGTAGATCAGGAGCGCCTCGGTCCAGCTGTGCTGCCAGCTCTCGCTGTCATTGCTGCGGCCCGGATGCGTCTCCACGATCAGGTAATCGGTCAGCGGCTCCGACCGTGGGGCGCGGGTGGTATGATTGTACGAGAAGGGCAGCCCCGGCTTCAGGCTTTCAATCAACCCCTTCACCTTCTCGATGAAGGCCCGGTGGGCTACGTGAGCGAACCGACTGATCTCCTCCTTTTCCGGGGGGAAGGGCCGATGGTAGGTTGCTTTGTAGGCGAGCTGCCGCCACTTGGACTTGGAGGCCAAGGGATAGACGATGTCCAGCCAAAGACCGTCGATGTCGTACTGCGAGACGACCTCGCGAAGCTGGGGGAGGACGACCTCCTCAGTGTAGGGCGAGCTGCAGTCTAGCGGATGCCAGAAACCCCGTTCTCGGGAGCCATCAAGGCGTTCTACGAGCCAGTCAGGATGGGCGGTCTGGGCCGCGCCATCCCATTCCACCGAATAGTAGGCCAAGACCCGGATGTCCTGACGGTGGCACTCGGCGAGGATCTCACCGAACATATCCAAGCTCTGGGGCAGACCGCTGTGCTTGTGTCCCACCTGGGTCTCATAGTACGAGTGCCCGTGGTGGCACTTGGTGAAGGAGACGAGGGCGTTCACGTGAGCGCGCTTGAGGGTGTCGACGTAGCGCACCGGGTCGAACTGATCGATCTGGACCACGTCGTCGTCCTGGAGCGTGTGAAAGTCCATGTGGATGCGGCGGATACGGTCATACATCCAACTATGATCGACTGCCATTCACCTGCCTCCTGGGCCCTGAAGTATTCCGGTCTAGAGCACGATGGGTGTTTCAGGCATCATAGGCCAGTACCCCAATCAGTAAAGCCAGTCTCAGAGATATGCCGGAAGGGCACCCCGGAGCGTGGAATCCCACCGAATCCACCTGTAGATAACTGGGCCCCGCCGGGGTCGCCTTTGTCGGTGCCGTGATCCTTGCTTGTCGCCGTGGTCAGAATGCTGCGCCGCGTGTAGCAAGCCGGCGGCAGCAGGTGGTCTGCTGATGGCAGCAGGGGGCCTGCATTGCTGCCAAACACCCCTGACGCCGGAGCGTGGCCGGTCGGGAGATCTCCCGACCGGCTTCCTCGCCTTCGTCCCTATCCCCTATCCCTTCCCCCTTGCTGTTGCGCCGCCTTTCGCCCAACCGCCAACCTATGCTATCATAGGATCAAACCAAACGACTGATTATCACCGCGTCCGGAGGAGATTGTTATGGACTTTGAGAAACTGGGAGCCTTCTACCTCGGCAAGACCTACGACCTGGAGAGCCAGGCATTGAGCGACCAGCTGGTCATGTACGACGCCCGTGACCTGACCACCCACGCGGTCTGCGTTGGGATGACGGGCAGCGGCAAGACAGGCCTCTGCATCGATCTCCTGGAAGAAGCGGCGATCGACCGCGTGCCCGCACTGATTGTTGATCCTAAGGGCGACATCACCAACCTGCTGCTCACCTTCCCGGATCTGGCTCCTGCGGACTTCCGCCCGTGGATCAATGTTGATGATGCGCGGCGGAAGGGACTGAGCGAGGACGCCTTTGCGGCACAGCAGGCTGAGCTCTGGCGGAAAGGCCTAGCCAGTTGGGGGCAGGATGGCGAGCGGATCCGGATGCTGAGGGAGACCGCCGACTTCGCCATCTACACCCCTGGCAGCGATGCGGGGCTGCCGGTCTCGATCCTCCAGTCCTTTGCGGCGCCGCGACTCAGCTGGGACACCGAGGCCGAGCTGCTCCGGGAGCGCATCCAGGGGGCGGTGAGCGCGCTTTTGGGCCTGGTGGGCATCGACGCCGACCCCGTCCAGTCCCGCGAGCACATCCTGCTCTCGACGGTTTTCGAGCACTTCTGGCGTCTTGGCGAGGACCTCGACCTGCCTAAGCTGATCATGTCCATCCAGAACCCCCCGGTGCGCAAGCTCGGCGTCTTCGACGTCGACACGTTCTTCCCCGAGAAAGAGCGCTTCGGGCTGGCGATGCGGCTGAACGCCATTATCGCGGCCCCGGGCTTCCAGAGCTGGCTCCAGGGACAGCCGCTGGATATCCCCAGCTTCCTCTCTACACAGGAGGGCAAGCCCCGCCACTCGATCTTCTACATCGCGCACCTCAGCGATCCGGAGCGGATGTTCTTCGTGACGATGCTGCTCAACCAATTGATCACCTGGATGCGCACGCAGCCCGGCACGACAAGCCTGCGGGCGCTCCTCTACATGGATGAGGTCTTCGGCTTCTTCCCCCCGGTGGCCAACCCGCCCAGTAAGACGCCGCTGCTCACGTTGATGAAGCAGGCCCGCGCCTTTGGCGTGGGGGTCGTGCTCACCACTCAGAACCCCGCCGACCTGGATTATAAGGGCTTGACCAACGCGGGGACCTGGTTCATCGGGCGGCTGCAGGCCGAGCGTGACAAGGCGCGTCTGTTGGAGGGGCTGGAGAGCGCCTCCGCGACGGCAGGTACGGCACTGGATCGGAGTGAGATCGACAAGATCATCACGGGCCTCGACAGCCGGGTCTTCCTGCTGCACAACGTCCACGAGGATCATCCCGTGGTCTTCAACACCCGTTGGGCGATGAGCTACCTACGCGGACCGCTGACGCGTCTGCAGGTTCGTGATCTGGTCCAGCAAGAGGGCATGCATGTGGAAGCCGTGCCGGCGCAGGCGCAGGCTGCAGCCACGGGGATGGGTGCGGTTGCGGCCGCCCCTGCAGCGGCGGCTTCAGCTGCTTCGCCGCCGGCACCCGAGGTCTCCGAGAGGTCTCAGATCCCCTACGATGCGTCGCCGCCTGTGTTGCCCAGCACTGTCCAGCAGGTCTACCTGCCGCTGCGCAAAGGGTCCTCAGCCGCCGAGATGGAGGTTGAGCAGAGAGCGGCGGGTCGAACCGAGATCCTCTCGCGGAATGTTGTCTACCTTCCGGCGCTGTTGGGGCTGGGGCGGGTGCGTTACGTGAGAAACACCAAGGCGCTACAGGTGGACGAATCCGAGCCGGTGGCACTGCTGGCCCAGCCGCCTCAGGGCATCGGCACGGTCCGCTGGGAGCAGGCCGAGACGGTGGATCTCGCCCCGCGCGATCTGTTGGATCGCCCGGAGCCTGAGTCCTACTTCCACGAGCTGCCCGAGTCGATCAACGAATTCTCGGAGCTGACCGCCATTCGCCGCGAGCTGGAGGACTATCTCTACCGCTCCCGTAGCTTCCGGCTCTCCTATAATGAGCCGACCGACCTCCACGCTGAGCCAGATGAGAGCGAGCGCGAGTTCCGGATGCGGGTCAGCCAGAAGGCGCGTGAGTTGCGGGATGCAGAGGTGGACACGTTGGAGGACCGGTACAAGAGTAAGCTCAACATGTTGGAGGATCGGTTGCGTTCTGCCCGCGTCGCTCTAGATAAGAAAGAGACGACGGCGCGTCAGCGCAAACAGGACGCGTTGATCACGGCGGGTGAGACGGTGCTGAGCCTCTTTTCGGGGCGCCGCCGTTCGATCTCGTCTGCCGCGCGCAAGGTGACGCAAGCCACCACCACCAAGTCTGACATCCAAGCGGCTGAAGAAAAAGTGGCGGATGTCGAGGCCGACATCGAGGAGCTGAAGGCCGACCTCAAGGCCGAGACCGACGCCATCGTCGCGCGCTGGGAAGGCATCCTCGACGACCACGAGGAGGTCGTCATCACGCCGCGCCGCTCCGACATCGAGGTCAACCTCTTCGCCCTGGCCTGGGTGCCCACGTGGTACGTGGTCTACGAGGCGGGGGGCATCAAGCAATCGGCGACGGTCACGGCGTACTGAGCGAGGAGGCGAGTCAGCGAATCTGCGTGTGTTCAGGTCTACACCGCGGTGTGGTTGGCGAGTAACGTGGTCACGAGATGAGACTGGCGATCTTCGGTGGCACAGGCAGAACAGGGCAGCATCTGTTGGAGCAGGCGCTTGCTGCGGGGCACGAGGTGACTGCCATGGTGCGGTCGCCGGGGAAACTGAGCATCGAGAGCGACCGGCTCGAGGTGGTCGTGGGGGATGCGCTCAATGAAGACGACGTCGCGAAGGCGGTGAACGGGAGCCAAGTTGTTATCAGCCTGATTGGCCCGACAAAGGGCGGGACCAGGGGCGTGGCGTCGCACAGCACCGAGCATATCCTAAGCGCGATGAAGGCCCACGATGTGAGCCGGATTGTCGTCGCTTCTGTGGGTGGGATCCCCACGCCTGATGATCAGCGGGGCTTCATTGCCAGGGTAGCGGGTGGCCTCATCAAGCTCTTACTAGGCGACATGTTCGCCGATCGCGAGCGACAACTCGAGCTGCTACGCGAGAGCGGGTTGGCTTGGGTGGCGTTACGGTTCCCTCGGCTCACGGACGAGCCGGCGACCGGTGAGTACACGCTGAGTTACGATATCAAGCCACGCTACAAGATCACGCGCGCCGACGTGGCGCGGGCGATGCTGGACCAGGTCACGGACGATACGTACATCGGCCACGCGCCGATCGTGCATCAGTAGGGTTGTTGCAGCCGGTTTCCGGTTGAGGGGCTCGGCAGGACGCCGGCCCTAAGAGTGGGCCGCATCCCCGGGGATGCGGCCCGCCTCTATGTGGTGACGCCGACGATGTTGGGCGCATGCGCCGCTCCGGGTCGCTGGGTGGGCCGGCCCCCGCCGTAGATGCGGATACTAACCTCCCGTCGCTTGTGCATCACTCTTGTATGAACCTACGCAGATGGGCCACGCTCTCCTCTGCCCAAGCCGCTTCTTTGGCGATGGTGGCGGCCAGTGTGGGCTCTGGTGGAGTCCAGAGCTCCAGAACGGCGTTGACATCACGCCCCATCGACTGGAGCGTATCCAGCAGCCAGGGCACATCCAGGCGGCCTTTCCCGGCGGGCCGCCCCTCTATGGCAAAGCCCATCTGGTGGGGGGCGCGGGCGATAGCGAAGTCCTTGACGTGCAGGTTGACGGTCCAAGGACCCAACGACCGGACCACGGTGTCCGGACCTTCTAGCGCGCCAAAGGAGTTAGCAGTATCGAGGCAGATGCCAACGTACGGACTGGCGACGCGTTCGAGGATGGCCATCAGTGTGCCGCAGCTGAACCGGTCGTGGTTCTCAATGGCCAAGATCACGTCGGCTGCCTTCAGCTCCGGTGCGAGGGCCTGGAGGATGGTCACAACCTCGTGGGGGGATGGTTGATGGTCGGCGGTGTCCACCACGTCGCGCAAGATGCGTGAGCCAAGACCGGTTGCGAGATCAAGGTAGGTGCGCACGTGCACGGGGGCGATGCCCCGGGTGCCGACCTCAATGTCGATTCCGGCAGCGTCCGCGCGCCCGGCGAGGGCCGAGAGCTCTGACAGGGAGAGGGCGTGGAGCGGCAGGTTGTCGGCGATCTGAACCAACCTAACACCCAATGCCTCAGCCCGGTCCAGCAGGTCGAAGGCCGACAGAGGGTGTGTAGGCGTATGCCCGGGCACGCCAACGGCCCAGGTGTAGGTGTAGGAGCTGATGCCAAGTTTCATCGTCCGCCTCCCACGATCTGGGTGGCAGCGTCAGCGCTGCCGACCTTTGACAATCGCCTCGACCTGGGCCTTCACGTTGTCGGGCTCGTAGACCTGTTTCCAGTCAGGATGGAAGATCTGGTCCTTGGCCCGCGCGACGGCCAGCTTGGCGCCCTCAGAGACCTGAGCGTCGATATAGTGAAAGAGGATGCCAAGGTTGACGCGCATGTGGCCCAGCGCGAAGTCGTAGGCGACCCCCACCGGCACGCCCCGAACCACGGCCTCGTCGATGGCCTCCTTGATCACCGCCATACAGGTCAGGATGACCGTCTCAGCCATCGCGGGCTCCAGGATCGCCATCTGCTCGACGGTGATGCGATGGGCACGCAGGATGGGGGCGAACATCAGCCGCGCGATGCGCTCGCCCTTGGCGTAGTCCTCCTCGGAGCCTTGCATCAGCGCGCAGACAATGGCTTGGCGGGCCACCCCGCCGAAGAAGTCGGCCCGGGCTTCCGGTGTGGTCTCGTCATTGACGATGGGCGGGTGGCAGGGATGGACCACGAAGTACGCGATGTCCTCACGCTCAGGCAGCTCACCACCGTGGGGTGCCGCCGGGTCCAGGAGCATCACCAGCGTCCCGGGATTGAGCCGCGGCACGATGCTGTGGGCGACGGTGCCGATGAGGGTGTCTGGGATCGCCAACACGACAGTGTCGGCCTGAGCCAGGGCTTGGGTTTCGGGGGTGGGGGGGAGCCCGCGCTCCCGGAGCCGGGCTGTGCCGGCCTCGCCCTTCTCCAAGTAGAGGGTACGGATCCCTGGAGCATTGCGGAGTTTCTCGCTAATGCGGGTGCCGATCTTCCCGGCAGCGCCAAAGAGGGCTACTGTTTCCATGGGCGGCTCCTTTCAGTTCTGCGTGTAGTTCTGACCAGCTTGACTGACTAGCACTCCTCCGGTAAGCGCACCGGCAGGCCGGCTGCGGCGAATTGCGCCTTCCAGGCCTCAACTTGGGCTGGCGACGGTGGGAGCGCGATGTCGTGTTCCGGCATCCCGAGGCTGGCCCGCTTGCCCTTCCCCAGCCGGTGGTAGGGCAACAGGTCGACCGGTGGTAGGTCCGATAGGCTGTGGGCCAGGGCTGCGACGGCCTCGAAGTGATCGGCACGGTCGTTGTAGCCTGGGATCATCGGAAGGCGCAGTACGATGGTCGCGCCGGCGGCGGACAGGCGTCGCAAGTTATCATAGATGGGTGCCACCGGCACGCCCGTGACGGCGAGGTGGCGGGCGGGATCGGTCTCTTTGACGTCGAACAAGAAGAGATCGGTCACGGGACGGAGGGCGTCGACCGTGTTCCACGACCCGAAGCCCGAGGTCTCCACTGCCGTATGCAGCCCTTCGGCCTTCGCTGCGGCGAGCAGCGCCCGGCTGAACGCCGGCTGGAGGAGCGGTTCGCCACCGGAGAGGGTCAGACCGCCACCGCTATCGGCGTAGTAGAGGCGGTCACGCAGGACGACCGCCATAACCTCGCCCACCGTCACGGTCTCCCCACAGATCTCAAGGGCCTTGGATGGACAGACCGTGGCACACCTGCCGCACACAGTGCACAGATCACGATCTAGAACGTGTTGCCCGTTAGTCGTGATAGCGTGGGCGCCATGCGGGCACGCTGCCACGCAGGCCCCGCACCCAACGCAGCCGGCTGGATCGTGGCGCAACTCCGGTCGCGGCGCGATCCCCTCAGGATTGTGGCACCACAGACAGTGCAGTGGGCATCCCTTCAGAAAGACCGTGGTCCGGAGCCCCGGCCCATCAAAGAGCGAGAACCGCTGGATATCAAACACCAGCCCTTCTGGGACTCGTGAGGATTCGTGAGGATTCAGTGTTACACCCCTCCGTGCGCCCGGCGCCGGATGACGTCGTCCTGCACTTCTCTGTCCAGCGCGACGAAGTACTGCGAGAAGCCACTGACACGCACGACCAGGTCGCGGTGGAGTTCCGGGTTCTCCTGTGCCGCGAGCAGCGTCTCGTTGCCCGTGAAGTTGAACTGGAGTTCTTGCACCCGGTTGCGAACGAACGCCTTCATCAGCGCCAGGAAGATGCGGGCGCCTTGGGGGCCGCGGAAAAAGGCGGGCTCGAACTTCATATTGATGACGCTGCCGGTGAGCACCCGGTGGTAGTCCGGCTTTGAGACCGAGTTGAGAAGAGCGGTCGGGCCGTGGGTATCGCGGCCGAAGTAGGGGCTGGCGGCATCGGAGAGCGGCGTGAAGGCCCGGCGTCCGTCAGGCGTGGCGCCCACCTCCCTGCCCGCCGGGATATTGCTCACGTTGGCTGCCATCGCGGCGACGAAGCGTCCGCCCCCGGCGATCCCGTGCTCCAGGCACGCGCGCGAGATCCAGTCGACCAGGAAGGCGGCAATGCTGTCGACGGCGTCCTCGTCGTTGCCGTACTTCGGGGCGCGATGGACCAATGCTTGGCGGAGCGGCTCATAGCCTTCGAAGTCGGCATCCAGGGCCGCCATCAGTCCGTCGTAGCTGACACGCCCCTCGTCGAAGACCAAGGTCCTGACCGCTGCCAGTGAGTCTGCGACGGTGCCCAGTCCCATGATCGCGATCCCGTGCATCCGCGCGTACTCGGCGCCACCGTCGTTGATGTCCCCCGCCCGGCCGATGCAGTCGCGCGTCAGCGCCGACAGGAAGGGGTCGGGGAATTGGTCGGATGGGAACTTACCGATATGCGCATTGAAGGTCTCGCAGTAGGCCGCCAGCGCGGCACGCATCTCCGCGAGGAAGGCGTGCATCAGGCGGTCGTAGGAAAGGTCTGACGTACCGCGGAGGGTGTTCATCGCCCGCATCAACTGCAGTGCCATGTTATACCGCCCGTCGGACCAAGCCGGTTGCCTTCCGGCCAGCATCGTTTCGATGCAGCCGACCATACAGTGGTCTCGGGCCACCTCGACGGGTATGCCGATCTCCTCGAGGCCGGGGATCAGAACGTGGTCGTTGAAGATGGCGGGGAAGCCCACGCCGGTGCGGATGACGTCGAAGCAGGCGCGGTAGAAGGCCTCGGGCGTGCCGTCGTGGAAGCGGGCCGACAGGTTGGTGTGCGGCGATTGGACCCGCTTGGTGGCCTCCAGACAGAGGTAGGAGAGCGCGTTGGTGCCATCCTCCCCCTCCGGCGTCAGCCCGCCGATGCAGATGTTCTGCACGCCACCATTCTCGGTAAGCTTCACCCAGAGGTGGCAGAGAAGGTCCAGCGCCTCAGCCGGGGCCAGGCGCCCGGCGGCGACATCTCGCTCGTAGAAGGGTAGGAGGTACTGGTCGATGCGACCCAAGGCCATATGCTGGCGCCCCTCGCTCTCGAGGACAAGATGGGTGAGGGCGACCAGCTGCACGGCCTCGCGGAAGGTCCGTGGAGCGTGTCGCGCGACCCAATGGGCCGTCACTGCCATTGCCTCGGCGCCTCGCTTTGCGGCGGCGTCGGCCCAGCGGGATATGTAGGCGGAGAAGGCGTCGAGACACAGGATCATCGCCTTGAGCGTCACCTGTGCCGCCGGCTCTGGGTGCGCTGTAAGCGACAGGTGGGCTCTTGCCAAGAGACCGTTGATGCCCGTGGTCAGGAGGGTGGGGTAGTCGGCGAGGGTGTGGTCGAAGCCGGCCCAGAAATCGCGCTGCCCGCGGGCACGGTGTTCACAGACCAATTCGGCATAGGTTGCTTCGTCCATATCTCGCGGGCCCGAGACCGCGAACCAGCCGGCGTGACTACCCAGAAGGCGATCGCTGGGATAGATGTACAGGGGGTCCGACATCAGCACGCGGCGGAATGCCTCTGCCCGCACGATTGGTTCCGGCTTTTCTGTTGCGTCGCGATACGCCAGCGCGCGCCACGCGGGCCGCATGTCGATCGCGCCGGCTTCGTGAAGACGGTGGTTCATCGCCCGTACGTCCGCCAGGACGGTCCTCCAGCGCGGCTCAGGGATTGCCACGGTGTGGTCGCCTCGGTGCGCATCGTGGCCACGTTGGGCCATACGGTCCTCCTTACCTATCCGGGTCTCCTCGTTTGCATCATACGCCGGAGACCCGTGGAGACACAGGTTATCCACTGAGATGGGGCCATCATCGCTGCGGTGGGCGGTTGAGTTAGCGCGAACCGCGCGATGGCCAGATCTGCCGTATCACATCGGAGGTCTGGCTGCCTACGATGCGTGGGCCGACGCGCTCGAGGTGGACGTTGACTACATGATGGACGACCCGGAGGTGCGCTTCACCCGTGTGATGGTCCACGACGATCAGTGTACCATGGTAGAGGAACGCCACAACGCGGCACACTACCTGCAACAGGTTGCTGCGACGCGGGCCGACGAACCCGAGGCGGCTCGCTAAGCAGCGCCTCTGCGCACTGACCATCGTCGCCGGGCCTCGATGACAGCCGCGGGCTTGACAGCTCTCTTTCGTGTGCCATAATATCGAATATAGATATCGTTAATCGATATAGAGAGGTTGTCTATGACACTCAAACGAGACCTGTTTCTGGGGTTTGTGAAGCTGCACATCCTCTACCATGCCGGACGGGAGCCGGTCTTCGGGGTATGGCTGATCGAGGAACTGCAGCGCCACGGTTACGACGTCAGTCCCGGGACGCTGTATCCGATGCTCCACGGTCTGGAGGAGGAGGGCTACCTTGAGAGCCGCAAAGAGGTCGTCCAAGGCAAAGCGCGGAAGTACTACCGGCTCACGGAAACCGGACAGGCAGCGCTAGAACGCGGACGGGCGCAGGCTGTGGAGCTACTGCGGGAGCTCTATGAGGATGAGGATGATCCGGATCTGCTTCAGAGAAGGGAATAGGGTAACCAAGGACAAGGAGGGCCTTGATGGACACCGCTAAAGATATCGACCGCTGGTGGGCGGAACCGGCGGAGGGGGTACTGGACCGGCTGGACGTGGATCCTGAAAAGGGTCTGCCCAGCAGCCGTGTCGACGAGATGCGCCGGCGCCACGGCGTCAACGCGATGGTGGATACGGAACCAACCAGCTTGCGGGAGCTGCTGTGGGAAAGCCTCACGTCGCCGATGATGCTGCTCCTGCTGGCCGTGGCCGGCATCTCACTGGCGGTCGGCCAGGTGCGTGAGGCCATCGTGATGGTCGGCGTGGTGGTGACCTACGTGGGTGTCGAGCTGATCAACAAGCGGCGCACCGACCGTACGCTCGCCCGCTTGCGCGAACTGCAGTCACCGCGGCTGATGGTGTTACGCGATGGTGAGCGTCGTGAGATCGCCGTCAACGACGCGGTGGTGGGCGACATCCTGCCGCTGCAGCCCGGCAGCCGGGTGCCCGCCGACGGGCGTCTGCTGGAAGCGGTGGGTTTGCTGATCGACGAGGCACCGCTGACCGGCGAGTCGGCGCCGCAGCCCAAGGATGCAGCGGCGGACGTGGCCTCCGACGCCCCGCTGGCCGAACGCCCAACCGCCGTCTTTGCCGGGACCACGGTGCTTGACGGGCAGGGGCGGGCGGTTGTCGTCGCTGTGGGGGAGGCAACCGAGCTGGGCCGGGTGGCGACTTTGTCGGCGGAGGCGCGCGAGACGCAGACCCCGCTCCAGCAGGAGATGCGCGACTTGGCCCGCTCCCTGGCCTATGTAGCGGTGGGCGTGAGCCTGCTCATTCCCCTCCTGGGCCTGCTGCGGGGTTATGCCTTCCAGGAGATGCTGTTGACCTGGCTCTCGCTCACCTTCTTGATGGTACCGGGACAGCCCCCGGTCATCATCACGATGGCCTTGGCGCTCGCCGCCTTTGAATTGGCTCAGAAGGAGGTCATCGTCAGCCGGCTGCGCGGCGCCGAGACCCTGGGCTCGGTGACCACGATCGTCAGCGACAAGACAGGCACACTCACCGAGAACGCCATGACGCTGGTTGCCGTGGTCCTGCCCGACGGTACGGTGGTGCATCGCGATGACCGGAAAGGCGATGCCTGGCGCACTTTTCTCTCGGAGGCGGTGCCGGCTATCCCCGAGCATGCCGGCGA
>JAFGNI010000445.1 GCA_016927095.1 Anaerolineae bacterium
CCCTCGCCTCAGGCCCGCTCAGCCAGCACGCCAACGCCAAAGCCCGCGACCCCCGTGCCCACAGCTACGTCGACGGCCACTCCCACCCCGACTCCCACAGGCGCAGCGGCGGCCGAGCAGGTGAGCATCTGCCAGGACTTGAGCGGTTCACTGGAGATCCAGATTCTCGTGGGTCCCTCTGACGCGGTCGGTCTGGAACCTGAGGCGGTTGGCACCTTGCCCTGGCAGGTCACCGGTGACGTCCCGCCGTACCCGCTGGCCGGCAACTCCTGGGTCTCCTACCAGGACACGCTGGTCAAGGAATGGGGCACCTACGATGTCCGGATGGACATGGAGGTCACCGTTGAGGGCACCTGCGACGACGCCGGAGATGGCTCGCTGACCATGACGGTGACGATGGAGGGTGAGCAGCTGGTAACCGTGACCAGTGAGGGCTTCAGCGGCGAGTATCCCTGGGCAGGCACGCAGTCCCGCACCGTCAGCTTTCCCATCACGGAGGGGGCCACGGCAAGCGGTGAAGGCTGGGCCTTCGTCCTCCATCTCAACTAGACCCCATTGGCCCATGCATAGAGGGGCGGCCTACTACACCGCCCCTCTCCTTGCTCTCACTAGAGGATCCCTATTCGCCGCCCGCAAAACACCAGCGACCTCTCCAGAATCCAACCGTTCGTAGTAGCGACTTCAGTCGCTACCCAAGCCTACAACCGACCGCCCCGGCTCCAGCGGAGCCCCATCCCCCCCTAAGGCGCCGTCGTCTCCGGCACGACCACCGGCGCAACCTCGCCGCCGGCCTCCCCTACCGCCGCCGTCTCCACCGTCGGCAGGATCCCAGGTCCCGGCACCACAATCGTCGGCGACGTCCCCTCCGGCGTGAAGATGATCTTGTCCGACTCCGAAAGCGCCGACGCGTTCGCCAGGAGCGCCTGAAGGTACACGTAGTCCGGGTTCGTGGCGTAGAGCTCTGCCAGCACCGTCTCCTGAGCCAACGCCGCCCGCGCAGCGGTCAACGCTGCCTCGGCGCGCACCGCGTTGATCTCCAGATCCTGCTGCGCCGAAAACAGATCGTTGGTCTTCTCCTGTTCAATCACCGACAGTTGCGCTACTAGCTGCGCGCGCTCGAGCTCGGACAGGACCGTCTTCTGGCGGACCTCCTCTTGCTGTCGTGCCAGCTGCACGCGGATCGCACCCTCTTCCCGAGCTTGGTCCGCAGCAGCCTGCTCCCGCGCCTTGATCGCGTCTTGCTGAGCCAACTCGGTGTCCAGCCGGCTCTTGGTGATCGCATCCAGGCTGGCCTGCACCTCCGGCGAGAGCACCACGTTGGGCACAGTCACGTTCTGGATGTCCAGACCGATCCCATCGGCAAGCTGGCTGATCTCCTCGTCGATGCAGATCCGCACCTCGTCCCGTGCCTCTCCGATCACGTTTTCGTTGAAGGTACGCTCACCGACACACACCTTCATCGCCTGCAACGCCAGATCGTTCACCCGCGTGCGCAGGGCGTCATCGCTCAGGTACAATCCCTGATAGGCGGGCCACAGCTCCTGCAACCGGTCCGCGCTCCCGACCCCAGGGCGGAACGCGTCGCCGCTGACCCGCAGGCCTACCCGCTGGCGATCCGACGTGATCACCTCTGGATCCTCCACCGAGAATGAGACCGCCTCGCTTGAGACGCGCTTGAGATCCGCATAGAGCGCGACATCGCTGTAGACGCCGGGCCCGACAACCTCAACGATACGCCCACCCCGGAACCGCACACCGACTTCCTGCGGATCGACGCGCGCCAGGAAGTACGCGTGCTGGCGCGCGATGGTGCCCACCACCAACATCACGACAATGACCAGCGCGGCAATGGCCAGTCTACGGATATTCTCACGGTTCATGGAACCCTCCTCCAGAATACGTCAGATCTGCCGCACCATCCCCACCTACCGGGTTCGTCCGGCGGGAACGCAAGCGACTCGACGGATTATAGGAGGGCCGAGCAGCTTGTCAAGCTGCTGTTCTGCCGGGAGCGGGGGATTGGGATCCCCCGCGAGCACAACAAGGGCGTCAGCGCGCTCCCGCCCTCGCGCTTGAGGCCGATCCCTATCCGCCGCGGCAGCTGCCCTACGCGATCCCTTGGCCCACCAGGCGCCGGGGTCCCCATACCGTCAGACGCGCAGCTGACTAGAAGCCGCGCATGACCAGGGGAAGGAAGACCACCTTCTCCTCGAATACCGTGGGCACCCACGCCCCCACCCAAAGCGGCACAGCATCCCAAGCCGTCAGCTGAGGATCGACCTCATCGGTAGCGGTGAACGCCAAGGTATAGGCCCCTGCTTCCACGCTCGCGCCGACCGTGTTGAAGAACCAAAGCTTCACGGCGCCCAATACCCCGGGACCCACCTGAAAGGTCGCGCTCTCCGACAGGGGGCCCGTCGTCGGCGTGACGCTGTCCGGTGTGGAGATGTACATCGCCCACGGCGCCGGCAACGTACTTGCGCGCGCAACGGAGACGATCGCCGGCGCTGTGGTCTCGTTGCGCAGCACCTCCGTCACCGAGAGGACCCGCGTCGCGGACGCAAAGCCCGACTGCAGGTTATTGAGGGCCAGCCCTGCCTCCGCGTTGGCATCCAAGGGCACCGGCAGAAGACAGGTCAGCGCCTGCCCAGCGTCGGTACTCAGTGGCTTGGCACGCATACCGGCGAAGTCGCCCCCGAAGGGAGAGGTGAGGCCTTCCCAGCAGTACGTTAGCAGGACGCCCCGACGCGCGACGTCGGTAGCCAACGGCTCGATATCCATCTGTAGCGTCAGCGCCAGGTCCCAGGCACCCGCGGGCGCGCTCAGCCCCGTGGCACATGGCGCCGAGATGCTCTCCCCGGCAAGTGCCAACCAGAACTCGTCGTCGCCCGCCGGCATCTGCCGCGACAGTGCGCGCCAGGCATCCGGCGCATAGCTGAGCGTCGCCGTCATCGCTGGCGTCGCCGGCGCAGCATCCGTCTCGAGCGCCAACGTCTGGGCGTACCCCCCGTTGAGCAGCAGCGGCAGCCGCAGATTCGTGTCATCTGTAGCGTCGGCTTGGAGCGGCACGCGCACGCCCACCAGCAGGCGTCCGGACGCAAGCGCGCTCCGCAGGTCCTCACAGAGCGCCGTGTCCAGCGTCTGATCGACCGGTGAGAGCGTCTGGACGATGCGCAACCCATTGTCGTCATCCGCGGAAGCAGGGGCCATGATCGCCTGCGCCTGTCCCAACCCGCTGTCACCCTCTGCGTCGGACGCTGTCCTGGCCTCGAGCCGTCCCACTGCTGCTTCCACCGTCGTCAGCTTGGTCACGCCGCCCAGCTGCACGCTTCCAACGCCCATAGGCTCATAAGCTTGGAGAAATGTGTCCGCCATCTGGCCTTCGCTGCTCGGGGCACGATAGGACAGGATCAGTGCGGTGTCCGCGGAGACATCCGAAAAGACATACGGCGGGCCACCGGGATCCGGCGCCACGCTGAAGGTGAAGGCCGAGGCGCCAAGCGGGGGCACCCAGACGACCGTGCGCGTACCCGGCGCGGGAACCTCCCAGCTCGGGCCCCCCACGCCCTCAGCAACCGTCATCATCGGCGGCTGGACGATGAAAACCACATTCCCAGCAGGCGCCACTCTGGGCGGATCTCTGTCCACCACTGGAGCCGGATGTCCTAAGTGGGTGAACGTTCCAACCGCCACCTCGTCCCCAAAGGGCATCCACAACCCACCCTCACAGCCGGTCAGCACTATCAGCGCCACCAGCGCCGCGATCAGCGCCACGCCCGGCGCCCACACGGCGCCGCGGTCACCCCGATCCCATTGCCCAGCTCCCTTATGCATTCCCCCCCCTCTGCCGGCAGACAGGCACCCATCCCGCAAGTTTAGAATGGGTTGGAAGGCTGTCAAGCCTACGCACTGTCTCGGACATCCTCGAACGTGCCAATCGCATGTAGATCCAGATGCGCGACCACCCATCCCTTGTCCCCTAGCCCCTGTCCCATCGCACCTTTTCCCTTTTCTCCCTAACCCCGTAGAATGACGCGTGTGCGAAACCCAGAGCGAAAGGAGCCCCAATGCCCAAGCCCAACATCGTCTACATCTACGCCGACGACCTTGGTCGCGGCATGCTGAGCTGCTACGGGCAGCGCCACTACGAGACACCCCATATCGACCGCCTTGCCGCTGAGGGCGTGCGTTTCACCCAAGCCTACGGGACCGCCTTCTGTGCCCCCGCCCGCGCCTGCCTGATGACGGGTATGCACGATGCGCACGCGGGCCGCTGGACCTTCACCAAAGCCGGGGTCTACAAGGACTACCACGAAGGTAAGCTCTCCCTAGAGGACCTCTACGAGCTCATCCACAACACCGGCATCCGTCCCCGCGATGGGCAGCGCTTTCTGGCCCACATAGCCCGTGAGGCCGGCTACGTCACCGGCCAGATCGGCAAGCTGGAATGGGGCTTCTCCACCACGGGTCCCGAACTAGAGGCACACGGCTGGGACTACCACTACGGCTACTATGACCACGAGCGCTGCCACGGCTTCTACCCCCCTTTTCTCTGGGAGAATGGGGAGCGCGTTGACATCCCGGGCAACACCGACGTCCACTGCGGGCGCGGGACTTACGGCCTCTTCCCCGAGGGCACCGTGCCCCACAATCCCGAGGGCCGTGCCGTCTACTCTCAGGACCTGTTCGATGAGAAGATCCTCGCGTTCCTCCAGGCCCACAAAGATGAGCCCTTCTTTCTCTATCA
>JAFGNI010000446.1 GCA_016927095.1 Anaerolineae bacterium
CCCCTGCGTGTGATCTCGAACATCGCCGGAGAAGACGAGATCCTTGCCGGATTGTGAAAGGACCAGCTGAGAAGATGCCTGCGAGATTACGCGTCACCGGCGTCGAGCGCATTGTGGTGGACGTCCCCTTCACACCCCGCTGCCAAGTATGGAACGCGCGGGAGGTCTGGCAGTGGCGGGTGAGCGAGGTGATCCGCGTGACCACCGACGTGCCGGACCTTGTGGGCTATGGCGAGACGCTCTTGCACTACACTTGGGGCGTCGTCCCAGAGGATGCCATCGAGCGTGTTAAGGGCAGGAATCCTGCGGACTTCCTGGGCGATGACGCGCTGGGCGCGGGGCTGCAGATGGCGCTCTACGACCTGGTGGGCAAGGCGCTGGGTGTACCCGCCTACCGGCTCTTCAACCTGCCGCAGGTGCGGAACTGGTGCCCGATCTCCTGGTGGAACATCGACATCCCCCCGGAGGCGTTGGCTGAGGAGGCACGAGACGCGCTGGCCCGCGGCTATACCGCCTACAAGACGAAGGCGCGTCCCTGGTGGGATGTCTATGAGCAGGTGCGGGCCGTTGACGAGGCTATGCCACCGTATTTCGGCCTCGAACTAGACTGGAACCAGATGCTGGTCAACGCCGGCAACGCGACGCCGGTGCTGTCTGAGCTGGACGCCTCAGGCCGAGTCCGCATCTTTGAGTCGCCGATCCTGCAGCGCGACGTGGAGGGGCTACGGCAGTTGCGGAGCAAGGTCCAGCACCCCATCGCGCTGCACTTCGGCAACCCACCCTTCCCGACGGCGGCCCGCGACGAAGTGTGTGACGGCTTCGTCATCGGCGGCGGGGTAGCGCGGGTACTGCGCCAGGGTGCGCTCGCCGAGGCGTTCGACAAGCCCTTCTGGCTGCAGTTGGTGGGGACGGGATTGACGACGGCACTCTCGCTGCACCTGGGCGCTGTGCTGCCGATGGCCCAGTGGCCTGCCGTCAACTGCTTGAACAACTATGCCGACGACCTGCTTGGTGAGCCGCTGACCATCGCCGGCGGCTATGCGCGCGTGCCCGAGGGGCCCGGGCTGGGGATTACGGTCGATGAGGACGCGCTCGTGCGCCATCGGATGGATCCGCCGTACGCACTGCCCAAACCGCGGCTGCTGCTCTCAGTGATCTGGCCCGGCGGCTTGGTGCGCCACTACGCGGACGTCCATCAGGTCTGGGACGACGCCTTCATGGGCAATATCCCGGCACAGGCGCGCGGCGTGCGGATGGAGGTGACGCCCGACGATGGCACGCCCGAGTGGGCCGAATTGTACGAGCGGGCCGAGGTCGCACCGGTGCACGATGTAACGATGTAGGCTAGCCTGTCTAGGCCGGCGTGTCGGCCCGCCGCCCAATCAGTGTAGGCGGTGCTCTGCCACACGTTGTTCGTGACGTGCGGTTCACTCTTCAAGCCGGATCTGTGATCCGGCGGCCTTGACACTGCGGTCAGGCGCATTGAAAGAGGCGCGGCGGATCACAGATCCGCTTGGAACTGTTTAGGAGATTGCTGCGCCTCAGTCGATGCGCCCTGAGACGCTAGGGGGATTGACATGGACTATGGGACCTTTCGTTGGCCACAGATAGCGGAGATGACGGACAAGGTGGTCGTGCTGCCGCTGGGGTCGCTGGAGCAGCACGGGCACCACCTCCCCCTGCTGACCGACTCGCTGATCTGCAGCGAGGTCGTGACGCGGGCGCAGGCGAAGCTTGGGGAGCTCGCCCTCTTCCTGCCCTTGGTCTGGACCGGCGCGTCGGAGCACCACACCCGGTTCCCGGGCACCGTGACGGTCAGCCACGAGACCTATATCGCTATGCTGGACGATATCATGGAGAGCCTGATCGGCCACGGGTTTAGACGGATCCTGTTGCTCAACGCCCACGGCGGCAATGCGCTTCCGGGCAAGAGCGCGCTCTACCGGGTGCAGATGCGCCACCGGGATCGACGCGACGTGTGGTTGGTCTTTGCAACGTGGTATGAGCTGGCGGCTGCGCAGATCGCGGCGGTGCCGGGGCTGGAACAGGACCACGTCACCCATGCCTGCGAGCTGGAGACCAGCATGATCCTCCGCCTGCGACCCGAGCTGGTGGATCTCGAGGCAGCCCGCGGGGCTATTGTGCCCTTTGACTCGGCCTTCTACGCGCCTGACTCGCGCCGGGCCAGTCGTGTGACGGTCACGCGTCCCTTTGACCATATCAGCGTGACGGGCGGCTACGGACATCCGGAACTGGCGACGGCGGAGAAGGGCGAGGCGTTGTTCACCGCGGTGGTGGACGAGGTCGTGGCGTTGGTACAGGAAGTGGCTGATTGGGAGACATTGCAGCCCAAGTGACCGGTTGCCGACAGCCGTCCGGCTATCTTCGACACGGGTACCGGTGGTCGGCACTGTTTATGTAGTCTATCTTGAGGACAAGTGATATGAGACTGGGTGTAGCATACTATCCGGAGCTGAGAGATCCGGCATCGTGGGCGGGAGACTTTGCGCTGATGCGCGACGCCGGGATAGAACGTATCCGCATGGCGGAGTTTGCGTGGTCGACAATGGAGCCTGCCCCAGGTGCGTATGCGTGGGAGTGGCTCGACGAGGCTATCGCGCTGGCCGCCGCATACGGCATCGAGACGGTGCTCTGCACGCCGACGGCATGCCCGCCGGTCTGGCTTGTCGAGGCGCATCCAGACATCTTGCCGGTGGACCGCTACGGGCGACGGACCGGATTCGGGGCACGGCAGCACCGTTGTTACAATGCGCCGGCCTACCAGATGTACGCGGGCGACATCGTGAATGCGATGGCGGAGCGATATGGGCAGCACCCGCACGTGGTGGCTTGGCAGCTTGACAACGAGCTAGGCGGTGAGCAGAAGCGCTGCTACTGCGACGAGTGCCGGGCAGCATTCCAAGCCCATCTTGCGGGCGAGTATGGATCGCTAGAGGCCCTGAACGAGAGCTGGGGTACCGCCTTCTGGTCGCAGACCTATACGTCATGGGGGCAGATCCCGGTGCCGGTGGCCCACGCTGCCGACCTGCCGATGCGCCACCATCCCAGCCTGGAGTTGGCCTTCTCCCGGTTCTCGTCGCGCGTCATCACCGATTTCGCCCATCACCAGGCTGCCATTCTCCGGGCGTTTACCGGGGAGCGCCCCATCACGACGAATGCCTTTATGTTCCGGTGGGGGGACAACGTCAACTGGTATGCGCTCTTCGATGGGCTCGATGCCGTGGGGATCGATCTCTACACAACGCAGGACTATGAGATCGGCTTCTACGCGGACTTCTGCCGGGGTATGGGCGTGCCCCTCTGGGTGATGGAATACGGCGCACAGCTTGAGAACCTGGCGACAGGGCTTAGCCTGCTGGCGGAGCGCGGTTGTGACTGGACCTTCCTCTTCAAGTTCAACCCGACGCCCGCAGGACAGGAACAGAGCATGAAACAGCTGCTGACGGTGACGGGAGCGCCGGCGCCCAACTTCCACGTGCTCAAGGACTGGGCACAAACCCACCAGACAGAGGCGCCCCCTGCACCTGAGGCGCCGGCAGTGGGCTTGCTATACGATTTCGACAGCGCATGGGTACGTGCGATTGATGCGCGGCAGGCGCCGCAAGCCCAAGACTGGGTCTATGCCCACGACATGGTGCACGTGGTCTACCGGACGCTTTTCGAGCTGGGCTATCCGGTGCGTGTCGTACGTTCCCCGGACATGCTCGACGGTTTGGATGCGCTCGTTGTCCCGTGGTGCCAGGTCTATGATGGGCAGCTGGAAGCGGCCCTGATTGAGTTCGTCCGTGCGGGTGGCATCCTGCTGGTCACGCACGATCTCTTCCACAAAGACCATGACAATGCCTACCTCACATCCGTCCCGCCGATCTATAGAGAGCTGTTGGCGTGGGTAGAAGCGGACTTCATCGAGCCGGGCGAGTCCCCGGTCGTGCAGGCAGCTGAGGTCGGCGCGGGGCAGGCATGGATGGTGCGCGCAGATATGACGCGCGAGGAGTGGCTTGCCGTCATGCAAGTGGCACTAGAGGAAGGGCCGGCAGGCCAGTGATCACCTCGCTGAAGAACGAGAAGATCAAGTTGATCCGCAGCGTGATGACCAACCGGCGCCGCCGGACGCAGGAGGGTGTGTTTTTCATCGAAGGGGTTCACGCTGTGACCGCAGCCTATGAGGAGGGGTGGAAAATCCGGTGGTTGATCTACGACCCGGCGACGGTTCAGACCGGCTGGGCCTGGCAAATTATCGCCCGTACGCCGCCGGAGGCACGACTGGAGGTCAGCACGTATGTCCTTGAGCAACTCAGCGACCGCTCGTCACCTTCTGAGCTTCTAGCCATCGTCGTACAACGCCCGGACGATCTGGCGCGGTTGCCGGTTGAGGAAGACCTGCTGATGCTGTTGCTGGATCGCCCGCACAACCCGGGGAATCTGGGGAGTATGATCCGCTCGGCAGATGCCCTTGGTGCTCAGGGCGTGATCATCACGGGACATGCCGCCGACATCTACGATCCGAAGACCGTGCGGGCCAGCATGGGTTCGCTTTTCGTGAAATCCGCGGTCGCCGTACAGCGGCATGAGGTGCTGGAGGCGTGGCTTGCGGAGGTGCGCGCCAAGTTGGGACGTCTGCAGGTGGTCGCGACCAGCGCGCACGTGGACACGCCGCTTTATGAGCACGACCTTACCGGGCCGACGATCTTGGCCATCGGCAACGAGGCTGCCGGCATCAGCAGCTACTTCGAGGCGCTGTGCGATCACCTGGTGACCATCCCGATGTCGCCGGAGGTGGCGACGTCGCTGAACGCGTCGGTGGCTGCATCGATCTTTCTGTATGAGGCGTCGCGACAGCGGGCACAACAGAAGGGATACGGGAAAGGGGAAAGGGGATAAGGGAGATGGGGATCACGATACAGGATGTGATCGACAGGATTCTGGACCGGATTCCGGGTGGGCGGCTGGCGGAGACGGTAGATACGGTGAAGTGTGGGGATCCGGCGCAGGAGGTCACGGGGATCGTCACGACGTTTTTGGCCAGCCAGGCGGTGATCGAGCGGGCAGCGGCACTGGGCGCGAACTTCATCATCACCCACGAGCCGACGTTCTACAACCACCTCGATGAGACGGAGGCTTTGGCGGATGATTCCATCTACCAGGCGAAGCGGCGGCTGTTGGATGAGCACAGCATCGTGGTGTGGCGGTTCCACGATCACTGGCACCGCCATGAACCCGATGGGATCGAGATCGGCGTGGTACGGGCGCTGGGATGGGAGTCATATGTGAACGGTGATGGTCCCACGATCACGATTCCCGAGACCACCGTGGGTGACCTGGCCCGCTATGTGAAGCAGGCTTTGGATATCGACACCGTCCGCGTCGTCGGTGACCCGGCGATGCCTTGCCGCAACGTCAGCTTGATGGTGGGAGCAGCGCCGGCTAAGTGGCAGCTGGCAGCCCTGGGCAGGGACGATGTCGACGTGATGTTGGCGGGCGAGGTGCGCGAGTGGGAGACCTCGGAGTACGCGCGGGACGCGGTGTTCCAGGGGCGACCGAAGGCGCTGATCGTCCTGGGCCACGCTAAGAGCGAGGAACCGGGTATGGCCTATCTTGTGGAGTGGCTGCAGCCGCTGGTGCCGGGGGTAACGATCACGCATGTGCCCGTCGGAGATGCGTTTGTCTATCTGTGACCTTTAGGAATGCGCTAGGGCCTAACCGACGTATTCTCGGAAGGCGGCTCAGCTAGCCGCCCTACATAGCGCAGGTCGGTACCAGGGCTATCTTCGCAGGCCGAAACGTCGTTTTCGGCCTGCGAATCCGCCTTCGTGAGCTCGAGCCGGCGCTGGTAACGCTGGCTATAGAGGCGGTCACGGGAGAGAAGGTCCTCGTGATCGCCGATCTCCCGGTTGTAGCCGTTCTCCAGCGCGATGATCTTGTCCGCGCTGCGGATGGTGCTAAGACGGTGGGTGGTCATCTCCTCTAGCCCGCCTCTGCCCTGTCGCTTTCGGAAAATCCGATTGCGCATAAACTAATCCGCAAACGGTGAACGAGACTTAGCCGAAGGTGAGAGATACACACGCTCGCAACAAGCGGCGCAGCCGTATCCACCACGGAGGCCATCGCCTGCATCACTGGCCCGGAAGGAGAGACATATGACGAAAGACACCAACGCAGAGAGACCCCTTTACCTCGACCCGGATCGCCCCGTCGAGGAGCGGGTCAACGACCTCGTCTCGCGGATGAGCCGCGAGGAGAAGGTCTCGCAAATGGTCCACAGTGCGCCCGCGGTTGAGCGTTTGGGCATCCCAGCCTACAACTGGTGGAATGAGTGCCTACACGGTGTCGGGCGTGCGGGCATCGCCACCGTCTTCCCGCAGGCGATCGGCATGGCGGCCTCCTGGGATGTGGATTTGATGCACCGCACCGCGGTCGCCATCTCCGACGAGGCCCGGGCCAAGCACCACGACGCGATCCAGGAGGACGGCAGCACCGATTGGTACTACGGGCTGACCTTCTGGACGCCCAATATCAACATCTTCCGCGATCCGCGCTGGGGGCGGGGCCAAGAGACCTACGGTGAGGATCCCTACCTGACCGCGCAGATGGCCATTGCCTTCATCAAGGGGCTGCAGGGCAACGATCCCACCTACTTCAAAGTGATCGCGACCGCCAAGCACTACGCGGTCCACAGCGGTCCGGAGGCAAAGCGCCATCACTTCAACGCCGTGGTCAACGATCGCGACCTCTGGAACACCTATCTGCCGGCCTTTGAAGCGACGGTGAAGGAGGCCGGCGTCTACTCAGTGATGGGGGCTTACAACCGCACGAACGGTGAGGCCTGCTGCGCGAGTCCGACACTCTTGGGCAAGATCCTGCGGGACACGTGGGGCTTCGAAGGTTACGTCGTCTCGGATTGTGGCGCGATTCGCGACATCTACGCCCATCACCAGGTGGTGGACTCGCCCGAAGCCGCGGCAGCGATGGCGGTGGCGAACGGCTGTGAACTCAACTGCGGCGAGGTCTACAAGTCGCTGATGATCGCGCTCGAGAAGGGGTTGATTGACGAGGCGACCATCGATACGGCGGTCAAGCGGCTCTTCACGGCGCGCTTCCGGCTGGGGATGTTCGATCCACCAGAGCGCGTGCCCTGGGCCCAGATTCCCATCGCGGTCAATGACTCCGCCGAACACCGGGCGCTGGCCCTAAAGATGGCGCAGGAATCGATCGTCCTGCTCAAGAATGCCGGCAATCTGTTGCCTCTGGGTAAGAACCTGAAGAAGATCGCCGTGGTCGGACCCAACGCCGACGATCCCATCGTGTTGCTGGGGAACTACAACGGCTTCCCCTCCAGTTCGGTCACGCCGCTGGCTGGGATCCAGGCCAAGGCCGGCGCCGGCACCGAGGTCGCCTACGCCAAGGGGTGTGAGATTCGCAGCGATGATACCTCAGGTTTCGACCTGGCCGTTGCTGCCGCGGCGGGTGCCGATGTCGTCATCGCCGTGATGGGCCTCTCGCAGCTTATGGAGGGGGAGGAGGGTCAGCAGGAGGGTGTTGCAGGCGATCAGCGCAGCACCGGCGACCGCACGGAGCTGGATCTGCCGGGCGTCCAGGAGGATCTGCTCAAGGCGCTGGCTGAGACCGGCAAGCCCTTGGTGGTCGTCCTGCTGAACGGTAGCGCTGTTGCCGTCAACTGGGCGGAGGCGCACGCTGCCGCCATCGTCGAGGCCTGGTATCCCGGCGAGGAGGGCGGCACGGCGCTGGCGGACGTGCTTTTCGGCGACTACAACCCCGCCGGTCGCTTGCCGGTGACGTTCTACAAGTCCGCCGACGACCTGCCGCCCTTCCGCGACTACAACATGGAAGGCCATACCTACCGCTACTTCCGCGGCGAGCCGCTCTATCCCTTCGGCTATGGGCTGAGCTACACGACCTTCGCATACAGCGCCGCGGCGTTGCGTACCACGACCCTCATGCCGGGCGACATGCTTGATGTCACCGTCATGGTGGAGAACACAGGCGCTGTAGCCGGGGATGAGGTCGTGCAGTGCTATCTGAAGGATCAGGTGGCCTCCGTCCCTGTCCCAATGCAGCGGCTGGTGGGCTTCGAACGGATTCACCTCGAGCCGGGCGCGGTCAAGCAGGTGACCTTCACCTTGACGCCGAAAGATATATGCCTCGTGTTGGACGATGGGACGCGCGCCATCGAGCCGGGTGACTTCGAGCTCTATGTCGGCGGGGGGCAGCCCGCGACCGGAGCTGCCGGGACGTTTGCCACATTCTCAGTGGAGGGCGACGAGACTTGGGAGCTGCCCGAGGGTTAGGCCTAGTCAGACCGTATGCCAACTCAGAGATAGGGTGAGCGCGCCTCGCCCTATCTTTGTTTGATCGATCGCGAGGATGCCGGATGGGGGAACCAGTGGTTGTGGTGGTGGGGCACACGTGTCTCGACGTCATCCCCACGTTGCACGGGGAGGCATCTGACATCACCACTGTGCTGGCCCCAGGCCAGATGCGGAAGGTGGGGCCGATGGTGCTCGCCACCGGCGGGGCCGTGCCCAACACAGGGCTGGCGCTCCATCGCCTCGGCACACCGGTGCGGTTGGTCGGCAAGGTGGGTGACGATCTGATCGGCCGAGCCACGCTTGAAATCATCCGGCAAGAGAGCGCATCGTTGACGGAGACCATGGTGATCGAACCTGGCGCCGCGAGCTCCTACACCGTCATCCTGAGCTCGCCCGGCCTAGACCGCACCTTCTTTCACTTTCCCGGCCCCAACGACACCTTCTGTGCAGAGGATGTGTCGGATGAGGTTTTGCACGATGCCGGTATCTTCCACTTCGGCTATCCGCCCTTGATGCGCCGCATGTACCTCGAAGGTGGACACGAGGTCGCTGGGCTGATGCGTCGTGCCCGCGATGCCGGGCTCGTGACCTCGCTCGATGTCTCTCAGCCCGACGCGGCCTCGGAGGCGGCACGCGTCCACTGGGGCGCCTTCTTCGAGAACGTCTTGCCAGAGGTCGACATCTTCCTGCCCGGCATCGAGGAGACCTTGTTGATGTTGGACCCGGCGCGCTATGCGGATCTGGCGGCGGTCGGCGATGTCTTCCCTCAGGTCGATGGGGATATGCTGGACAGGCTGGCAAGCAGGCTGATCGCG
>JAFGNI010000447.1 GCA_016927095.1 Anaerolineae bacterium
ATCATCAGCCACACCAAACATGGTGCGCTGAGCTACCAAACGCGACAGGACCAGGGTGTCGCTGACCGTCTGCGACTCGAATGCCACGCCCTGCCGCGCCATCTCCTCTCCTACGTCCTGCGACACCTCGTCGAGTAGGCGGTAGATCGGATTCCACGCCCGCGGGACATCCGGATGATCCCGGTGGTAAGCTTGTAGACAGTCGATGATGCCGTCGGTCACGACATCCACTGCGCTCAGGAGGAATTCACCAGCACCCATAGCCGGATCGCAGATGCGCATCCCCAGAAAGGCGTCACGCGCTCGCCGCGCTGCGGATTCCCATTCAGCGTGCAGAACACTGCGCTTCCGCCGGTCGAGCGTCCGGCGAAGCCGCCGCCGCACCGCGACAACATCGTTCATAGCCTCAGCAAACAACGCGGACCTTGCCCTAAGGACAGGGTCGAGCGCCTGCTCAACGACTGACGTGACGACGAAGTCAGGATATGTGTCGGAGCGGACGCGTTCATCGCCCTGCCGTGTGATCAACACGTGGCCGGCATCGGCGTCGATCACCGAGACCTCGCTGCCCAGGAGGGCAGAGCAGACACCGATCAGGTCCCGAGCATCTAGGGCAGCGTAGTCGATGCCTCGGAAGATTGCATCCAGAGCATGCGCGAACGCGGCATCACTAAGCCGCGCCTTCCCGAGGAAGCGGTGGTCCTCACGTTCGCTCGGGTTGTATAGCAGCCGCCCATACGTGGGCAGGCTCTTCTCCGGGTCTCCCTTGGCCACGCGCTGCAGCAAGGTCAGGACCACATCGTATCGCGCAGTGGTGTAGACGCCACTGCTTAGCGGCAGGTTTCGGCGCACCCGCTCAACCGCCCACTCCGCCTGAGTCGTGAGGCTGTGCGGACGATAGTTGGGATCCGACAGGGGCAGCAAATCCCGCGCCTCTGCCACTAGGATAAAGAGCAGCCGAGTCAGGAATAGGACGCTGGCACGGTGTATCGCCTGTAGCATCGCCGGTGTCTCTGCGCTGACGCCCAAGCGCTGCCGTCGATAGGCCACGAAACCGCCGGCAACGGCGGGCAGCGCGCGCGTAAGCAGCCGCTCACGAAGCAACGCCCGCATCCTGCGCTCCGCCCGGGGCTCACGCTCACGCAGATGTTCTAGCAAGCAGCGGCCATCGTGGTCCTGCACATAGGACGCTTGCCGGAAGAGCAGCCACCAACGGCGGAACGCCTGCCATTGCTCGCGGTCGGGCATCTCACCGGAGGCAAGGTCAGCAAAGACCTCCCCAAGATCCACCTGATAGTAGGCGCGCGCAAGGCTGTTGGCGTCGCGGCTCACCAGGCGCCAGATCCGCCCGTTGGTCACCATACCCCAGCGAATCCCCGTCTGGCGCAGCCCACCGACAAGCCGGTGGGCCGGCGTCACCTCACCGCTGCCGGCTTCCTCCCCATCCTCCGGCATCGGGCTTGCCGGCTGACGGGCACCCGGCTGATCGAGCTGCTGCCCCCAGGCTGCCACCTCCGCCAGAGCAGACGCCCATCGATCGACGGCTGCGTCGTCATCATAGCGGATGTAGAGCTCCGAAGCGGCAAACTCGTCAGCGCACAGCGCGTAGGCGTGGTGTCCGTCACCGGCGCTACGCCGGATGCCGCCTTGTTCGGGCAGGGGTACACTGGACCAGCCTAACGCCCTGAGCAATGGCTGGAGGAAGCCGCTGGCAAACTGCGCCTCGTCCCAAGCATGCCCGTACACTTCCGCCCGCTGCCACAGGGAACGCACGGTCTCAAAGACGCTGCGCGCGGGATCTTGCGAGTCGCCCTCCCGCGACAGCGCGTCCTCCAGGCGGGCTGCAGAGAACAGCGACTCGACTGAGGCCTGGCTCGCCTCACCAGTACCCGCCTCGATGTCACTCGTATCTGTGAGTCTTGAGATCGGGATCTGCTCAAACAGCTCATCCAGCAGGAGTGCCAGAGCAGCATCGAGCACATCCGGGCTCATCGGCGGGAAGAACTCCCGCAAGCACCCATACTCACCGTCCCTGTAGTACAGGGTGATGAAACGGGGGTCGGTTGCCAGCGCTTGGCGGACATTTCGCACGATCTCCTGCTCCCGCCCCTCGGGCAGAAGCAGCATGTCCACGATCTCGTCGGTGACAAGTTCTGGTGAGGCGGCCTGCGGGGCCCCTGCTACATTGGCCGCCAGGCGGACGGTCTCCCCTTCGCGGAGCCGGACCACGATGATATCGAACAGACCCTGCGTGGCATTGTCACCATACTCGAGGGACACGATATCGCCCAGACGCCCGTCCAAGAGGCGCAGGCGTTCGCCCTGCTCGTAGGTGCGTCCGGGGACATAGGTGCGGAGAGGCCCATCAGCGACAATCATGGCTCGCACGGCCTCGCGCGCGAGATCCTGAATGGCTACCGGTCGATTGGCGTCACGAATCACCCCAGCCAATCGGTCCAAGTCCAGCGAGATTGGACGATTGAGCCGCGAGATGCTCTCAACAGCCTCGTGCGCGGCACGCACAACCATCGATGCAGATGCCCCCTTTTAGATCGAAGTATACTTGCGACAAGGGTAGCTCGGGGTTAATGAAAAGTTACAGTGCCGTTACACCCCGAACAGATCATGGACACATTGCGTCGCACGGCGACAAAAAGCAACCTCAGCGTGCTATCACCGTCGGTAGAAGCTCCAGAGCCCAGAGCCGTGCCACAGCCTCGTCAGAGAGCGTCTCACCAGGCTCACAGAGAACCTCGCCCGTCTCAGGATCATACGCGGCAAGCTTTGCCGTATAAGTTCCGCCTGGTGGCTGGCTGAGGACCCACCTCGACCACGGACCACGTCCGACAGCCGCAAACAGCTCAGGCCGTTCCTCCAACGCGAGGGAAAGCCCAAAGAGCCCGGCGTCATCCTCGATCGCCGGACGGGACACGAAAGGCGCCAGCTCCTCAACCGTGAGCGGTCTCTGGATATCCCTGAGCATCCTTTGAGCCAAGCCCTCCAGCTGGGCCTGGGCCGGGCGCACAGCCAGGGACCTCAAGAACCAACGTCCCTGGAGCGCGACGAATCGCGTATCTTGGCGTAATGCTCCCAGCAAGACCCCGAAGATCCTCTCACCGTACACCCAGAGCGCATAGTCGATCTGTGCATCGTCGTCTGAGCGGCGACCTGCCCTACTCTGGTAGGCCGCAACACCGCGCTCTCGAGCGCCTTCCACCAACTCCTCCACAGAACTTCGCCATTTGTCCACGGCGGGGACCGATCCCCTCGTCGCAGCAGTGCCGTAGATCTGCGTGCCAGACTGCCCGTCCATGCGAACCATAACGCCGAGGCCTTGGGTGCGCACCACCTCCCCAAAGCACGGCGCGCTTCCCCTGCCTTGGCCGCCCAGTCGGGATCCAGCGAAAATGGCGCAATCACCCTCGTGCCACGCCTTGGCCGGATCCCATAGCCGCACCAATGCTGGCGTCTGAGACGAAGGCAGCGCAACCATATTGGGTAGCGGACCGTAGCGCAGACGCCCCCTTGTGAAACGCCGGGCCAGCGCCGTCAGGGACTGCCCCTCCCCTCTCCGTTCGATCCACCGGCTCAGGCGGTCCAGGTCCTCACTACAGATGGAGAAGAGCTCATCCAGATACGGATCGATGCGACGGTCCTCCATCAGGTAACCTCCTCCGAGGGCCTGATCACGTAAGCGACCTTTCCCCCTGGCCTTCTCAGAAGCTGATTCGCCAGTTCAGTGAAGGGTCCCTTGCGTTCGCGGGAGAACAGCAATGCGTAGCCGATGCCGGGTTCCGGCGTTGCCGCGGACCCGAGTTCTGAGCTGGAGGGCGGTCGGCCCATCACTATGTCGAAGCCGGCCTGGTCCAGCATAGGTGTCTGGGAAGCGCTGTAGGATCCGGCCTGAGCAACGTCGAAGGGCCTGCCCTGAGCAGCGGTGGGGGGCCTGCGTTCCGGCACCAGAAAGACCCTCGGAAAGGCCAGGTCCCAATGGAAAAACCCGTGGTCTTCGGCCAGTCGCCGGGCGGCTTCCACGATCTCAGCGTCATCTGGCGTCAGCGAAGCCTCACCCCTGAGGGCCGCCACCAGTTCAGGACCAAGGCGGCAGACGAGATCTTGCGCGCCACGGTTACCATAGCGCTCACTCAGCCAAAGCGTCAGCAGGGCCTCGTAGGGCTGCAACAGACCCTCCGCACTCCCATGCGTCTTCCCCTCAGCAAGGGCCGCCGTAAGCGCCCCAATCAGATCAGACTGTAGATTGGCAAAAACTGGCGCCTCGCTGGTGACCTCCGAGAGGCGAAGGCCGCAGAGGCTGTTGCCACAACGAAGATGGCGGTCCAGGCTTGGGAAGGGAGCGCCTGGGACAAAGGCCCGCATCTGCACGTTCGTGGTCGCCAGTGCGATGGCTATGGCATTTCGATCGACGCCATAGAGGCTACCCTCGGTGATCATCCTGGTCAACACATCGGCAGCATCGATGTGCAGAGCGTCCTGGGGAAGGCCCTGCGCCGCGACCTCCGTCCTCAGTGCAGCGATAGTCGCCTGGATCTCGCGACAGACCGGGTCCCAGTGCCAGGGGATGTGGGGATGCGCTGCATGGTAGCCGGCTAGGATGCCGAGGAGTCCGTCGGTCACGATGTCTAGAGCCCATACGAGGAGTGCCCCTCCTCGCGTCGCCGGGTCAAGCACCCTGAGGTTGAGCAGCGCATCAGAAGCCGCCTTCTCGGCAGCCTGTAAGGACGCCTCCAATGCCGCCGAACTGCCGGCCATCGCAACTCCGGCTGTCTCCATCTGCTTGCGAAGGGCGACGGCGCCATCCATCGCCTTGGTAAAGGCCTCCTCGCGTTCGACCAGCACCTGATAAAGTGTGCGTTCGATCGAAGATACACCTACGTAGTCCGGCACAGGCACGCCGCCGGCCGACAGCGGCAGGCCACGATCACTCATCATGGCAACCTGCCCAGCGGGGGCCTCCACAATCCAAAGGGAGCTATCCGCCAAGCCTTCGAAGAGGGCACTCAGATGCCTGATCGATAGCCCCGTGTAGTCAACGATCTCATCGTCGTTGCCTGTTTCGCCGCGCACCTCACCAAGTGCAGCCAGTGTGCGCGCCACAACACGGTCGCTGAGACAGTGTCGCTCGAGGAACGCGCAGACTGGGTCTAGGGGACTGAAAAGGCCGTTGCTGTAGCTGGGCAACCCCATTCTAGCAGTCCCATGCTCCAGCTGGCGGAAGAGACCTAGCAGATCGTCGTAGCGCGGGGTAGTCTGCGTGCTCTGATTGAGGGGGCGATCCCCCCGCACCTGCGCCATCGCCCATCGTTGCATAGTCTGCAGACTCTCTCCACGATAGTCTGGATTGTGCACCGGCAGCATCGACCGGCTTTCTGCATACAAAATGAAGAGGAGCCGGGCAGCAAGTCCGAGGCTGCTTCGCATCACGTCAGCCAGCCCGCTTTCATCATCTCTGAGTGTCTCAACCGATAGGCCCAGTTGCTGGTGCCGGTAGGCTATGAAGCCGCCCGCGATCTCAGGCAGTACCCGTTCCACGAGTTGCGTGCGCAGTTGTTGCGTCGTCCGCCAGGCATGGGCAGCGGACTCCCGTTTCAGGTCCTCTACCACAGACGGCGTGAGGTCTGATGATACAAAAGACTCGGCCTGGAAGAGCTGCCACCATAGCATGAGCGCTTCCCGGTACGACTCCCGGAGCGTGGAGGGGCCGCCGCCGTCAGGCGGCGCAGAGCCCACAACCGCCGCCAAGTCGATCTGGTAGGTCTCAGCTGCCGTACAGCCAACATCAGGGTCTTTGCGCGAAGAGCGGTAAAGCCGCCACTCGCGCCCATTTGTGAGGATACCCCAGGCAAAGTCGTCGCTCACGAGACGACCCACCAGCTCGATGACCGGACAGCCTTCAGACGAGTCACCGCCCCCAGATCCAAGATCAGCGGCCCAGGCAACCGGACGCACAACTACAACCGGGCTGTCCGTCGGAGCTGGACCCTCCGAATCAGCTCGACCCAACCGCGCCAACAGGCTGTAGCATCCCCCTGCGGACTGACCCGCCGCAGACCAACCCAGGAGGCGCAAAGCCGGCAGAACGACACGCTGCCACGTCTCGCCCGCATCCCAGGCGCCCCCCGCTGTCGCAGCAGGACCCAGCAATCTCCGTAACCCCGGAAGGAGTCCGGACGGCAGATCACCGACGTCGGGCTCTGCCTGTAGAACGTTGTCTGAGGTGTCAAGGTCGCCGACGTGGTCCAGCAAGATCCGTTCACAGAACAAGCCGCGCGGCCGTGTAGCGCGGGTCGTCGTCGAACTCGCGGCCATGCGGGAACCGCTTGGCGCCTGTATATCGGAGAGCGCCTCTCCTGCGCCCGGCACATCCGCAAAGCGGGGATCCGCCAGCAATGCCTCACGCAGGATATCGCCGTGTAGAGCGACGAAAGCCGCAACATCTCCGGCGGTCTCGTCCTGGATCGCCCGCTTCACGGAGGTATTCGGCAGATCGGCAACCAGGCGCCGCATCGATCCGTCCGGCGTTGTCAGCTCCACAACCGAAAAGGTGCCCTGCCGCGGGTTCCATCGCCGCCTGACAGCTACGACCTCAACGATATCGCCGCCGTAGGAGACCCTGTCCCCCACACGGTAGGAAGCGCCCGGGGAATACATGGGTGCACCGGATGGCGTGGGCGCTCGCCACAGTGTGGGCGCTCGCTGCAAAATCAGCGTGGCGAGCCGCGTCACGAGATGGTCAAGACTCGGAGGCGCCTCGCTCTCTCGGATCTCGCGGCTTAGGGTGTCCAGGTATTCGGTGCTAGGACCCATCAATTGCGTCGCTTGTCTCCATTCGACCGCCAGTCTGGGCAAAAAGTGTAGCACCGAGTTGCGAAGACAGCAAGCCATCGCAGACTGAGGGTGGATCGTCTGCGAACGCGGGAGACCTACTGCTCGGCTGCTTGATCGGACTCCTCCGGGAAACGTCCTTGAAAGATAAACCCTGTCGTGGCCACCCGCAGGACGATCAGCGGCTTGACGGGGTTATGCGCCGCGTCGAAGGTGATGGGGCCAGAGACTGCCTCGAAGGACATGTCGCGCAAGGCTTGCGCAGCAAGCGACGGCTCCAGGATACCGGCGGTCTCGATTGAGGCAAACAGCAGATTGGCTGCATCAAAGCTCATCGTCGCCAACGC
>JAFGNI010000448.1 GCA_016927095.1 Anaerolineae bacterium
CCGGAGGGGTCGACCGCCCACGTCGGTACCTACCAGACGATGTTTATGTGGCCCCTGTTGACCTTCGGCTGGGAGCTCTTCTTGGAGAGCTGTCTTGACCCTCGTTTCGAGCGGGTGATGGATGAGTTCGCCGAGCTCAACCGGCGCCTCTTCCACGCCTTTGCGCGGCTTCCTGTGAACTTCGTCCACTGCCACGACGACATCGTCAACACCCGCGGGCCGGTCTGCTCGCCAAAATGGATGCACAAGTACATCTTCCCCTGCTACGAGGAGTTCTGGTCGATCGTCAAGGATGCCGGCAAGGAGGTCACCTTCATCTCCGACGGTTGCATGGATGCCTATATCGACGATGTCTTCGCCTGCGGTGCCCGCGGCCTCCTGGGCGAGCCTTATACCGACTACAAAGCGATCGCCCATAAGCACCAGGACTGTTTCTTGACCGGCGAGGGCGACACACGTATCCTGGCTCGTAACAACCCTGACGAGATCCGGGCGATGGTCGACCGGATGGTGGAGACGGCCCAGATGACCGGCGGTTACTTCATGCGTATCGGCAACGAGTTCACCTGGACGACGCCGCCGGAGGCTGTCAAGCTCTACCTGGACCTCAGCCACGAGCTGGCGCACCGCTAGTTGTGGTATCTGACAAGGAGGCAGCCTATGTCCGAGTTACATCTCGCGCGCGTAGGAGATGGACCGATCCTGAGGCCCCGCCCCGAGGTGCCCTGGGAGAAAGACGCCGTGCTCAACGCCGCGGTGATCTACGACACCACGTTGGATCGCGGGCCGTTTCATATGCTCTACCGCGCCGTGGCACACAACCCCGGCGACCCGAACCGCTCCTCCATCGGCTACGCCTGGAGCGAGGACGGCGTGCACTTCGAGCGGCGCGATGAGCCCGTGCTCCGCCCCAACGTCGTGCCCGCCGAATCTCAGGGCGTGGAAGACCCTCGGATGGTCAAACTGGGCGACACTTTTTACATGACCTACACAGCCTACGACTTGGTGTGGGCGCAGATCGCGCTGGCGACCTCCAAGGATCTGATCCACTGGGAGCGCCAGGGCATCATCATCGGTCACGAGCTCTTTGGCTTCAACAAGGACGCCGCCATCTTCCCCGAGAAGATCGGCGGGCGCTACTGCATGATGCATCGGCCCGACCCCGACATCTACCTCGCCTTCTCCGACGACCTTCAGACGTGGACCGACCACGTCTGCATACTACAGCCGGAATACGAGTGGGAGGTCACGAAGATCGGGGGCGGCGCCCAGCCTATCAAGACCGACAAGGGATGGCTGATGATCTACCACGGGGTGGACGCAGACCGCTGGTACCGGCTCGGCGTCGCGATGCTGGATCTCAAGGATCCCACCCGGGTCATCGCCCGCCAGGCGGCACCTATCCTGGAACCCCAGATGGACTGGGAGCTGGTGGGCGACGTCAACAACGTGGTCTTTACCTGTGGCGCCGTGCTGCTGGAGCGCGAGCTCTGGGTCTACTACGGCTCCGCCGACACCGTCATCGGCCTCGCCAAGGCCAACATCGCCGACTACCTCAGTTCCCTTCTTTGATCCAAATCAACCACAAATCTCGCGAATCTTCACGAATAAAGAATATAAAAAAAGAGATTCGTGAGGATTCGCGTAGATTCGTGGTTCCTATTCTTGTCTCAGGAAAGCGGCGACGTCATCGAAGTTGGTGGTGTGGCAGCCCTCGGGCAGCGAGCGGATGATCTGACGCCCGTAGGCCTTGCGCAGCACCCGGGCATCCAGCAGCGCGATGACGCCGCGGTCCGTCTCGGAGCGGATCAACCGCCCGGCGCCCTGGCGCAGGTTGAGGATCGCGGTCCCCAGCTGTAGATCGTAGAAGGGGTTGCCGCCACGGGCGCGGATCTGCGCCTCCTGCTTGCGGATCACCGGGTCGTCGTAGGGCACAAAGGGGATCTTGTCCAAGATCACCAGCGCCAAGGCGTCGCCCGGGATGTCGAGCCCCTCCCAGAAGCCCCGCGTCGCGAAGAGGACCGCGTTGCCGTCCCGCTTGAAGCGCTTCACCAACTCCGGCTGCGAGAGCTCGCCCTGAAGATAGCACGGATAGCGGTCCCGCAGGACCATAGCGAGCGTGTCGTAGAGCTGGTGCATCCGCGCACGGCTTGTGCAGAGCACCAGCGCCCGCCCCCGGCTCGTCTCCAGCAAGCGCTGCACCTCCTCCGTCAACTGTTGGACGTAGTCCTTGGCGAAGGCCTGCCGTTGCGGGTTGTAGACCGGTGTCAGGCGCTGCGGTGTGTAGAGCAGCACCTGCCGCGGGTAGTCAAAGGGGCTGTCCAGCATCTCGGAGATCACCGGTGTCGGACCGCCATTGTCCGGTACGGGCGGCGCATCGAAGAGCCCCACCTGTCGCCGGTACCAGCCCAAATCGTTGGCCACGCTCAGCGTGGCGCTGGTGCAGATGACGCGGGGCCACGTGTCGAAGAGCATGCGCCGGAGCGTGCCCGCCACCTCCAACGGTCGATAGCTGGCGAGGTAGGCTTCGTGGCTTTCCTCGGAGCTGCTCTCCGTCAGTTCGCAGATCCGAATGTGTGTGTCGGGCTCCGGCACCGCCAGCGCGCCGGTGGTCTGGGCCAGCTCCTCCAGTTGCATCATCGCGTTTTCCTGGTCGGCCTCGTCCAGCCCGGAGGCGCGGCTCAGCATCTGC
>JAFGNI010000449.1 GCA_016927095.1 Anaerolineae bacterium
ACCACGGCGTCGCTCACTTCATAGTGATCTCTACCGATTGCCGGACCGATCCCTGCCCAGAGGTCGCCGGGATCGGTCCCGAAGGCCTCGACCAGGTGTGCCACGGTGGCTGGGACTACCCGCGCGGCGACGCCGCGCCAGCCTGCGTGCGCCAGGCCTACAGCGTGATGCGCGGCATCGTAGAACAGGACGGGCACACAGTCTGCGAAGCGCAGGAGCAGCGCCACGCCGCGCTGGTTGGTGACGAGCGCGTCTGTCGCCGGCACGACCGAGCCCCCATCGCCACGGCCGACGGCCACGACACGCGCGCCGTGTATCTGGTGGGGGCTCACGACTGCCGTCTTCGAGAGACCCAGGACAGCGAACAGGCGCCGGTGGTTCTCTTCAACCGCGGCGGGGTCGTCGCCGACCGAACCGCCAAGGTTCAAGGCGGCAAACGGTGGTCGGCTAGTTCCCCCCAGGCGGGTTATCAGCGCGTGCCGGAAGCCGGAAACGGGCCTGGCGTCCTGATGCCCCGAAGGGTGCGGGTCAACAAAACGGTACCAGGTGATGCCCGTGCCGGGATCCTCGACGCGCTGAAGGGGCATACCGCCCTTAGGCGCGTGCGGCTCGTGAACCGCGAGTGAACAGCGTCTTGAGGACCAGTCCGACCCACCCGATGGCCCAGAACCCGAGCATGATACCAGCTAGTGCCACCTTCTGTTCGTCCACGATGGATTTGACCTGTGTTCCATCGGGGCCGACCTCGATGTAGGCGATGGGCCGCACATGCGCCCCCGCGCCGCCGCCGGCTCCGGTTGCCGCTTCCTCTGTATCGCACTCGCAGGTGTCTTCTTCACAGCAAGGCTCTTCCTGGCAGCAGGCCTCACCCTCATCTTGGACCTCGCACCCACACGTGCATTCATGCGGCTGCGCCCCGCCGGCGCCCATCCCAAAGCCGTACATGACCTCGGCAACGGGGATAAGCACGCGCCCCTCAACGGTCTCCGGCTTCCCGAACACCGCATTCACGTTTGCTTCGTCGGAGAGCTTCTCCAACCGGTCTATCAGTGCTTTCATTGTTTCCATCGAACTAGCCTCCTCTAATTGCGTCGCAGGAATCGGATGACGCCCATCAGTGCGAGGGCGCCAAAGGCAATGCCCGCGGCTGCGGCAACCATGCTGCTCAGCGCGGCTGTCGTCTCATTGGGTATTTCTAGCCACTGCGCGCTCTCGGATCCCTCGACCACGATTGACACCGGACGCATCTTCACCTGGCGGAACAGCCCGTTCTCCGAAGCTGTGTACGATGTGGCCTCCACCAGGACCGAGGGCAGCAGTCTGCGCTCGCCGAGGTCGATCGGTGTCGCTGCAACCAAGCGGGTTCGTCGCTCGGGTAGCTTCATAGGTGCCTCCAAGCCGGAAGGCGTCTCACTGGGAGAGCGCTTCCTTATCACAATAACTGGGCCATCCATTGGGTAGATCCAGATCGCAGACATCCGAATCGACGGGATAGCGGGTCAGCTCGAGCGCCATATCCAGGCCATCAGCGATATCGTCCAGTGTGGTAGCCAGCGGTGTGTCTGTCCAGCGCAGATCGGGGATCTGTTGTCGTATCCACTTTGAGGCTGCTAATCGCTTTGACTCGGGGACCTTCAGCACAATGATCTCACCCTGGCCGATGGCGTTCAGCAGCGCATCGAGGCTGTCATAGCTCATCATCTTCGCAATCTCTCGTGCTCGGTCAATCATCGTGTCACTCCTTCGCCCTATAGGGTACAGAGCAGCGCTCAGTCGGCGTCAGTATACCTTCGTTCAGCCGATGAAGCCAGCCTGAGGGATCAGGCTGGCATAGTCCTCGACCGAACCCTGATCCAGACAGCATTCGATAATACTGCGACCGAGGGGATCCAGGGTGTCGGTGAGGAAGAGGTTCAGTTGCTGGCGGAAGAAATCGTAGAGGATCCGCGCGCCTTGGTCGTAACCATCATTGCCCACCTCGGGCTGGCTATTCACCTGCAGGAACCAGCGGGCTACGAACCGCCCCTCCAGCTGCAGTTGATGTAGCGCGTAGCCGAGCAAGGGGCTGCGTGCCGGGCGGATCTGATCGAACTTGAACTTGGCACTACCCCGGCGTGCCAGATACTCGCGCATCAGCCACTCAGCCATAAACCCGACGCGCCACGCGCCGATGTACTGGTTCGGACAAAGTACATAGCGCGTATTGGGATTGTCCCGGAACTGCGTCAACAGCAGATTTGCCTGATCGACACGCAGGCCCGTCGCGAAAGGCCAGTAGGAGCCCACTCCCTCGCTGCTCATACCCTTGGTGTCGATGATACTGGGGCTGCCGTGACCCCGCGGCGCGGCAAGCCGCCACAGCCACGCCAGCGCAGGAGGCAACAGATGAAAGAGGCCGATGATCCCGTACGTGGGGTGCTCCTCTGTACATGGCGGTGTGCGAACGCCGAAGCTGCGAATGTCCACCTGTACCGGCTCGTCGACGATGTTCGGGAAGATGCTGCGCGGGACGACCACGCGCGGATTCGGGCAGGGCTGGCCGGGGGCATCCTCAATGTGTTCCCAGATCAGTGCCCGGCTGCCGGGCACCGCGTAGATGTTCATAAAGAGCAACGGCTCGGACGGCTCAGCAGTCAGGCGCTCCAGATGGACGTCCGTCCCATAGTGATCGATATGGTTGACGCGGAGGAACCACGCATCCTCAGCATCTGCGACGGTGAGTTTGCCCCCCCCAGTCTGCAACGATGGGTGGCAGAGCGCCATATCGTCAGCCACGGGATACAGCTCGCAGGATCGGGGGATCTCTAGATAGCGGCGCTCGCCGGTGAGCATGTTCTCGCCAAGCAAGAGCCGGCCATCCTCCTCACGATGCGCGTGCTCGAGGAGCTCGCTCTTGCCGCCCCCGCTTGCCGCCTCGTGCATCATCGTGGTCACGTTGTCGTAGGGGGTTACCACCATCACGGTCGAACAGTGTGCCGTCAACCATCCCTCTTTCTCGCCCTGGGTCAACAGCATCCCGTACACGCCCTTCTTCGCACTTGGCCCCGGATAGAGGTTGTAGGAGAACATCTCGTGCAGGTCCGGCATGCGGTTGTGGACCACCACCTGTCTGCCGTTGAAGTGCGTATGCCTGAAGGGTGGCGCCACATAGATGATGGACTTGGGGCAGAAGTCCTCGGGGATGTCCTCCTCGGCGATGATGCCCTGGAGAAGGGCGAGGCTCATCCCGAAGAACCCGGCGTTTGCAGGGGCGATCACCACGGAGTCCTGCCCCATGCCACGCTGCCCGGCGATATAGCCAAACAGCATCAGCGGGCGCGCAGCCAACCAGTCGAAGGTGGCCTGCCGCACGGGGGCGAAGTCGGCCCCGAAGCGCTGCACATATGTGGGCTTATCGGTGGGACCGTCGTCAGCGACGACCAAGCAATCCGGGTCCCGCCGCCGCATGTAGGGCTCTGGGTAATTGACCGACACACCATTACGCACCCGGGCGACGATCGCCTCAACGGTGTCACCCAGCTCGGGAACATCGTACGAGACCTCGAAGTGGCTGCTCCCAACCCCGCCGCAGGCAAGGTCGACCAGTTCAGCCACAGAGCTGGCAATCGTCAGGCTGGGACAGGCCTTGACGATCCTTGCCGCATCTACAGGTAAACGATATCTCTCCCAATCCATGATACGCTCTCCTCTTTCCTGTCAGTCAGAATAGCACAGGCGGCGCCTGAGATCTGCGCCGCCTGTGATACCTTAGCCCTTGCTCTTCTTAGGTCATCACCGGCGGCGTTTTGGCCCTTAACGCTCGCCACAGTCGCTCGGGCGTCACCGGCGTTCGCTGGACCATAGTGCCGGTGGCGTCGAAGATCGCGTTGATCACAGCAGGGGCAACCCCATTCACGACAATTTCCGCCACCGATTTGACGCCTACGGGGTGCGACGACTCGAAGGTTTCGACGAAGAGCGTCTGCATTGGCGGGCTCTCGTCGGCGCGGAAGATGCGATAGTCATCGAAGCGCGGGTTCAGCGTGCGCCCCAGATCGTCGTAGATGAGCTCCTCGGTCAGGGCGTATCCCAACGCCTGATGCATCCCGCCCTCTGATTGGCCGCTCGCAGTCAGAGGATTGACGATCTGCCCGGAGTCCAGCGCGATCAGTAGATTGTCGACCATTGTCTGTCCAGTCTCAATGTCGACAGTTACCTCTGCAAACTGCGCGCCAAAGGGCGGAGGGCTCACCGGGCTGACAAACGACGCCTGACCCATGATCTGGTGTTGGTTTTGCGTGTGCAGCGCGAACAGCGCGATCTCGCGGAAGCCGAGGCTGACACCATCCTCGCGCCATGCCCGTCCCCCCCTCAGGGTGAAGGCCTGTGTTGTTCCCCCGATCATCTCAGCCGCCACAGCGCGGATCTGATCCGCCACCGCCTCTGCAGCCCGCGCAACCGCACCACCACTGACATAGGTGGTGCTGGAAGCATAGGCCCCCTTGTCAAAGGGGGTCACATCCGTATCCGAGGACCGGATGATCAGATCCTTCAGGCTGCAGCCCAAGACCTCCGCTGCGATCTGGCCCAAAACCGTGTCGGATCCTGTTCCCAGGTCCGTGGCACCTACCATCAGATTGAACGACCCATCGTCGTTCATCTTGATGCTTGCCGCTCCCATATCCAGGTTGGGAATCCCCGAGCCCTGCATCAGGAAAGCGACGCCGATCCCCCGGCGGAGGTGCGGTTTGCCCCAGACGATGTGCCAGTCGGGATTCCCGAATTTGCGGTACCAGTCGACGGCGGCAGCGCCCTGGATGGCGGCGTCGTGCAGGGCGTTGGTCTCGATCATCTCGCCACGGGCCTCGCGCCCCTCACTCCACGTCTTGCTCATAATGTTCTCGGTGTGTGGAGCGATGATATTGCGTAGCCGGAACTCCAGTGGATCGAATCCCAGCTCGTGAGCCGCGCGGGTGATGAGCGTCTCAGTGGCGATCACGCCTTGAGTGACGCCGTATCCCCGGAAGGCGCCTGCTCGGGGCAAGTTCGTATAATAGGTCTCGCCCCGGAAACGGACGTTGGGTGTATTGTACAGCGGCAGGGTTTTGTGCCCGGTGTTGCCCAACACCGTCAACCCATGCCCACCGTAGGCCCCCGTGTCGCTGATGGCGTGCATGTCCTGCGCGACCATGATGCCGTCGGCATCGACACCGATACGGTACGATACCCGCATTGGGTGGCGCGTAGTCGTGTAGATGAACTGCTCCTCGCGCGTGAGCTCCAGGAAGACCGGGCGCCCGGTGGCGATCGTCAGGTGTGCCGGGATGTCCTCGTAGATCTCCTGTTTGTTGCCGAAGGCCGCCCCAATGCGCGGCTTGATCACGCGGATCCGGCTTTCGGAAAGGCCCAGAACCGGTGCGAGAATCCTGCGCACATGGAAGGGGACCTGTGTCGAGGCCATGATGACCAGCCGATCATCCTCGTCCCAGTAGGTCAGGGTCACCCAGGGCTCCAGAGGGACGTGCTTCATCTTCTGCGTATCGACGGTGGTCTCGAAGATCCGGGCCGCATTCCCGCAGGCCGCGTCAACGTTGCCAACCTCGAGGTTCACCTTGGCGACGAGATTGTGGATGGGGTCGCTCTCCCCGAACGGTACATAGTCATCCTGATCGTGGATGACTGGCGCCCCCTCCGCCATAGCTGCGTCCACGGTCAACGCCGCCGGTAGGACCTCGTAGTCCACCCGGATCAGCGCAAGGGCCTCCTCAGCAATCTCCGGGCTTTCGGCAGCTACCGCCGCCACACGATCGCCCACATAGCGGACCTTTCGGTCGAAACTGACATAGTCCAAGGGCCCTGGAATGGGGTAGGACTGCCCTGCCGTCGAGTAGACGACGCGCGGGACGTTCTTGTAGCAGAGCACCGCATGCACGCCGGGCAGGTTTTCGGCCTCACGGGTATCAATCTTCCTGATACGCGCGTGCGCGTGAGGGCTATGGAGGATCCGTGCATAGAGCATCCCAGGACGTTCGAAGTCGGCGACGAAGGCTGCGTGACCCTGTACCAGTTTTGGTGCATCTACCTTTGGCAAGGGCTGTCCCACGACGTCAAAGCGTCCCGCCTCGGCTGTGACAAAGACCTTGGGATGCGTCTGGATGCGGGTCTTTGTCGCAGGCGGAGCCGCTCCGCCGGACTCCAGCCCGTCCGGTTCGTCCGCGTGGGGAGTGTCGAAGGGATCTGGGGGCAGAAGATCCTCCGGCATACGGTAGAGATCGGTGGCTGAATCGCCGCCGATGGAGCCGGGGTCCTCTCCGCGCAAGATCGCCGCTGCGCGTAAGATCGCGGCGACTGGCTTGGCATACCCGGTCTCGCGTGAGACGATGCCGCTGATCGCGTCTCGAACCTGGGCCTCGGTGGGATCGGGCGTGTGGCTTAGTAGGGCTAGCCCGGCGAGAATCAGGGCCGGTGTATCGTAGCCGCTTTGTATGGCTCCAGTGTCGATGAAGGCCTGCTGCAGTGGATGCCACGAGTGATCCCGGTTCCAGCCCAGTTGTTGCGGGCCTCTCAACCCCTCAAGCGTCAGGACCTCGGTGCCATCCACCTGAGCAGCAAGCATGGACACACTGCTCATGGGGTGGCCGTTGACCAGTACCGTGCTGTACCCATCGGCGCCGTCCTCGCTGCCAAACTTCATGCTGCGCAGTCCTGCTCGCCGCAGGAGGCGAAACAGGGTGTCGCGAGGCGCGATATCGAACTGACGTCTTACTCCGTTTAGGGTAATGGTGATCTGCATAGGTCCTCATTCATGCCGATCGGAATCGGGCGATCGGAATCGGGCGATCGGAATCGGGACGCTTCATGAGAATTCACTTTATTGTATCGGGATTGGGGTGTCTGTCAAAGGTTTCGGACGTTGCTGCTGGGTCCCATTACCCGATCGTGATTGTCGGCATCGCTCGGGCGCGGTGTGGGCTTAAGGATTGAGTGTGCTATAATCTGGATAGGCGTGTGACACCC
>JAFGNI010000056.1 GCA_016927095.1 Anaerolineae bacterium
CAGAACGTCACCGTCATCGTTCCAGACTTTGAAGGCAAGAGCTGGCTCGGTTTCAGAGGTGAGATCCTGGAGTCGCCCTGGTATCCCATATGCCGATCCCAAGCGGAGGTCCGGATCGAAGGCGATTGGCAGGGGTTGCTCACGAAGATGCGGGGATTCCACTTCATGATGGGATACGGCGACTCTACGGAGGAACTTGGCTATGCCCTCAACAAGGTGGGGATAGCGTGGACACTATTGTGATCAGCGAACGAGGATCTGGTCAAAGGCCATGCTTTGCGGTCCTGACGTGCAGTGGAATCCTTCTGTGAGGACACGTGGGGTGCCGGCGACCTTGCGCTGGTTGCACGGGGCTACTTGGATGGAGAGCGAAGGGCTATGAGCAAAGTCATAGGCTTGATTGTCAATCCTGTCGCAGGCATGGGCGGCAGCGTTGGTCTGAAGGGCACCGATGGGCGGATGTATGAGAGAGCGCTGGCGTTAGGTGCTGATCCTGTAACGCCCCAGAGGACACAACAGCTCTTGGCGCATATCAGCAGGCAGGATGAGATTGGGTGGCTGGTGGCTCCCGGGAGGATGGGTGGGGACTATGTTGCTGACGCGTCTATCTCTTTCACGGTGGTGGGTGAGATCGGCAAGACGACCTCTGCAGAGGACACGAGACGAGTGGCTCAAGAGATGGTGGACCGTGGCGCCGATCTGCTCGTCTTTGTCGGAGGCGATGGTACGGCAAGGGATATCTGCGATGCGGTGGGTACAGGTGTTCCGGTGGTCGGGGTGCCTGCCGGTGTCAAGGTCTTCAGCGCCGCGTTTGCGTTGAGCGCGCGGGCTGCTGCCGACATGGTCGATGCCTTCGTGTGCGGTGTCGAGGTGACGGAAGAGGAGGTCCTCGACATTGACGAGGAAGCGTTCAGGGACGATCGTTTGGCATCCAAGCTGTATGGCTATCTTCGCGTCCCCGAGGTCCGCACCTTCCTACAGCCCGGCAAGGCTGCCTCCAACGTCGGAAAGTCTGCCACTGAGACCAAGCAGGCCATTGCAGAGCAGATCGTAGAGGAGATGGATCCGGGGACCTTGTACCTCCTTGGTCCAGGCACCACGGCAAAAGCGATCACCGACCGGTTGGGGCTTCCCAAGACGCTCTTAGGGGTCGATGCCGTGCTAGCGGGCAAACTGGTCGGCGAGGACGTGAATGAGAAGGGGATCCTGGATCTCCTTGAGAGATGCCGTCAGAGGAAGATTGTTGTCACGCCGATCGGCGGTAACGGGTTCATCTTTGGCCGCGGAAGCAAGCAGTTCACACCAGATGTGATCAGGCAAGTGGGGCGGGAAAACATCATCGTTGTGGGCACGCCGGATAAAGTGAGCGGGCTCGACTGTTTGCGGGTAGATACAGGCGATCTCGCGCTGGACGAAGCATTGTCTGGCTATTTAGAGGTCACGATTGGTTACAGGGATGCTATGGTGATGGAAGTCAGGTGTCGATGAATATCGTCAAGCTCGATATGAATGAGATGCCTTACACGCCTCCGTTGCCTGTTATCGAGGCTGCGCAAAGGGGACTCGTGGATCTGAATCGTTACGCTGATGCCTGCCATCTGCAGCAGCTTCTCGAACTCGTGGCTGGCTATGCCGGAGTCCCTGAGCACAATATTGTGCTAAGCCCCGGCTCTGATCTCCTGCTGCGTGAAGTCATCCACGCTTTTTCGTGGGACAGGCAAGTCCTGACGGTGAGCCCTTCCTTTCTTCCTACGGTTCAGATCGCCGACCGGTTCGCACATAAACGGCTTCGCCTACGGCTTAGTCCACCAGACTTCCGGCTGGATCCGGATTTGTTGCTTAGGGCGCTGAAGCCGTCCACCCTTGTGATCATTGACAATCCCAATAACCCTACGGGCCAAATCCTTCTGGATTGCGATCTGGTTGCGAGCCTTGCCAAGCGCCAGGAGACACTCATCGTCGTCGATGAGGCTTACTTCGAGTTCTCAGGGGTCACATGTGCCCCATTGGTGACGGACAACCCCAACCTTTGCGTCGTGAGAACGCTGGACAAAGCCTTTGGCCTCGCCGGCGCTCGCGTCGGTTATGCCGTGGCGGGGGAGCATTTCGTTGCGGCTCTGTCAACGCCGCTTGCGTACCTGCCTCAACCTAGCCTCCGTGCTGCGATGGAAGCTTTGCGGAATCCGGACTACATGCGCGGATATGTCCGGCAGATCGCAGAGGAAAGGGCGTGGCTAGTGAAAGCCTTGCGTGCATCGGGAGCCACCGTCTATCCTAGCCACGCGAATTTCTTACTCGTGAAGGCACAGCTGCCCGATATGGCGCGCCGGCTGAGAGAGCTCAACGTATGGGTGTCTGACATGGCTACCCAGTTGCCCGCGGGTTACATTCGTGTGTCAGTGGGCACACCTGAAGAGAACAGGATCTTTATGACGCGCTACAAGCAGTTGACCGACGAGGCACACTACGAGGAGGACGAGAGATGATCGCTTTCGGACCGGTCCCATCAAGACGGTTGGGGCGAAGCCTGGGGATCAACAACATACCGCCTAAGATCTGCACCTATTCATGCGTCTATTGTCAGTTGGGGCGCACCATCAAAATGCAGGTGGAACGCCAAGCATTCTACGATCCAAAAGATGTGCAGCGTGCAGTCGAGGAGAAGCTCGAGAAGGCCCAGGCGTCCGGGGAGGCCATTGACTACCTCACGTTTGTACCGGATGGCGAGCCCACGTTGGATATTAACCTCGGCAATGAGATCGAGAACCTACAACCGTTAGGCATCAAGATTGCCGTCATCTCCAATGCGTCGCTTGTGTCACGCGAGGATGTCAGGGCGGATCTCGCAAAAGCTGATTGGGTCTCTCTGAAGGTCGATGCGGTACTAGAGGATACCTGGCGGCGGGTCAATCGTCCCCACAGGTCGTTACGGTTGGCGGAGATCCATGAGGGGATGCTCCAGTTCGCTGAAAGCTATCGCGGTAAGTTGATGACCGAGACAATGCTTGTCACGGATCTCAATGATGGTGAAGACGACCTGCGAGCAGTCGCCGAGTTCCTGACTCGCTTGAGGCCCGATAGGGCCTATCTTGCCATCCCTACACGGCCTCCTGCCGAGACCTGGGCTCAACCACCGGATGAGGGTGTCATCAATCGCGCCTACCAGATCCTCAATGAAGCTCTAGAGCATGTGGAGTATCTGATCGGTTACGAAGGCAATGCCTTTGCGTTCACGGGCAACGCTGAGGACGACTTGCTGAGCATTACGGCGGTCCATCCTATGCGCGAAGATGCGATCGATGAGTTCCTGGGCAGAGCCCAGGCGAACTGGTCTACCGTTGAACAACTGGTCGCTGAGGACAGACTTGTCCAGACAGAGTACGGCGGGCACCGGTTCTTCCTCAGGAGGCTGAATACGCACTGAGTGTATCGAGTTGAGGTGTTGTGATGAAAGAGGCAATGTTGTATGAGCGATTACCGGACGGCAAAGTCCGCTGCCATCTGTGTGCGCATCGTTGCGTGATCGCTGATGGCCGAAAGGGCATTTGCCAAGTACGTGAGAATCGAGATGGGACACTCTATACCTTGGTGTATGGACGGGCCATCGCACAGCACGTGGATCCCGTCGAAAAAAAGCCGCTCCTGCACTTCTATCCAGACACGCGCGCTTACTCTATCGCGACGGTGGGCTGCAACTTTCGCTGCCGCTGGTGCCAGAACTGGGAGATCTCCCAGATGGTACGAGAGCGACATCTCGTGATGGGCGAGGAGGTGAGTCCTGAGCAGATTGTGTCTGCAGCCAAACGTTCCGGCTGCCGGAGCATTGCGTACACCTATACTGAACCGACCATCTTCTTTGAATACGCCTACGATACCGCGCGTCTCGCACATGAGGCTGGGCTGACCAATATCTACGTGAGCAATGGTTATATGACTGAGGAGATGCTTGAGACCTTCCAGCCCTACTTGGATGCGGCCAACATAGACCTCAAGGCTTTCCGTGACGAGACCTACCGGAAGTATGTCGGGGCACGGCTGCAGCCTGTGTTGGACTCTATGAAGGTGATGAAGCGACTGGGGATTTGGCTGGAGGTGACCACATTGGTCATTCCCGGCATCAACGACGACGAGGAGGAGCTTAAAGACGCAGCCGGCTTCGTCGCCAATGAGTTGGGTGTCGAGACACCATGGCATATCAGTCGCTTCTTCCCCGCCTACGAAATGACCGACGTGCCCTCCACGCCTGTTGAGACGTTGCAGAGAGCACGCGAGATTGGCCTGGAGACAGGACTTCGCTATGTCTACGTGGGCAACGTAGCCGGCGAGGCCAACACGGTGTGTCATGTCTGCGGTAAGACGCTGATCCGCCGCTCCGGCTACATGATTCTGGAGAATCATGTGCAACCGGATGGCCGGTGTCCCGAGTGCGGGACTGCCGTAGCGGGCGTGGGGATGGGACCGGATCGCGGACGCTAGACAGGACCTTCGCAAAGCGGACGCACCGGCGCAGACGTGAGCGCGCTATCAGGCAATAGACTGTCGTGTGCGTGAGGTATTCCATTGAAGGAGATGGCTATGTGTTCAGCAAATCAGACAAAGCCACTTGCTGACAAGAGGATAGGCATACTTGGGAAAGGGGGCGCCGGCAAGAGCACCGTCGTCGTCTTGTTAGCCCAAGCTCTCGCAGAGCATGGATACCATGTCTGCGTGTTGGACGCAGATTCGACGAACGTGGGGATCCATCAAGCTATGGGGCTTAGCGAATCACCCACACCGCTCATCGAGTACTATGGTGGAACGGTGTTCAGCGGTGGTGCGGTCACCTGTCCGGTAGATGATCCTACTTCCTTGCCAGAGGCAGAGATCTTTCTGGATGAGCTTCCCCAACAGTACTATGTCCAAGATCCACGAGGTGTATTGCTTTTGGTAGCAGGGAAAATCGGTGGCAAGGGCCCGGGAGCAGGATGCGACGGTCCTGTATCCAAGATCGCCAGAGACCTCAAAATACGCCGATGTGGAGAATATCCGGTGACGTTAGTGGACCTCAAGGCGGGTATGGAGGATTCCGCAAGAGGCGTTCTTACCAGTCTGGATTGGGCGATCGTTGTTGTAGATCCAACGAACGCTTCCATTCAGCTGGCAGCGGATATGAAACAGATGGTTGAGCAGATAAGGGCTGGTATACCGCCTGCCACCGACCACTTGCAGGATCCTGAGCTCGTGGAGACGGCTCGCCGGGTGTTCAGAGAAGCGAAGATCAAGGGTGTCTTGTGTGTGCTGAACCGGGTTAGAGACGATGAAATGGAGAGCCATATGCGACGGCGACTCGAAGAAAGGCGGGTGGCGCCCATAGGCGTGATCCACGAAGACGCGTCGATCGCTATGAGCTGGTTGGCGGGGACCCCGCTTGACACCACGTCCACGACGAAGGACATAGAGAGCATACTCAACGATGTGGAAGCAGCCGAGTTGATCTCGGGTGTTTCGTAAGGGCACCGGCGGCGGAAAGGCCGATCGATCTGCTGGCACCCATTCAGCAAGACATACACTGCTCCCGGGGAGTGCAATATGGCTGTGAGAGACATCGTCATCTATCCAGAAAGTAAGGAGATTCTGCGCAAGAAGTGCGAGCCGACACGGCAAATCAACAAACGGGTCAGCCGGTGTGCGCAGGATCTCGTGGACACGCTGAACGCGCATCCTGAGGGTATCGGATTGGCGGCCCCGCAGATTGGGGTGCATCACCGCGTCGTGGTGGTGCGTTTGGGCGGCGGGCCGGACAGTGAGCAGGCGCCCGGTCCCCCGCTGCCACTCATCAATCCGGAGATCGTCGAGGCCGGGGACGAGCAACGAGATTTCGATGGGTGTCTCAGCTTTCCGGGTCTCTATGGTGAAACCGTGCGACCCCATTACCTACGGGTAACCGGCCTTGATGAGCACGGTCGTGGTTTCGATACCGTTTTTGAAGGCTTCGACGCGGTGGTCGTTCACCACGAGCTTGATCACTTAGACGGTGTCCTCTTTATTGACCGTGTCGAACGTCTGGAGGATCTCTATCAGATCCAGGAGGACGAGGAGGGAAATCCGATCCGCGTGCCATTGTCGCCTTTGACCGGCTGAGGGAAGGCTATGGCGTAGCAGGTAACAGCGAGCGCTCACGCTCATCTTGGCGGACAGAAGCGTGGTGAGAAACCGTTGAGAACGGAGTCTGTCAGTGTTTCTGCTAAGTGATTGGTTCTGGCCCATTGTCGCAGGTGTGCTGGCTGTGCTATGGCTCTGGACGCTGATTCGGTGCCAGCCGAAGCGGTCGAAAACCGAACCGGCGCAGTCCCGACGAGTATTGGAACGTCGAGAGGCAGAGGATCTGCTCAAGGTCGTCTACACGCTAGAGGCACAGATAGGCGACGTCAGCGTAGAGGCACTGGCGCGCAATCTACATCTTTCTGAGGCAGCGGTTAGCGAACAGCTTGATGCGCTCTCCGACCTTGGCTGGATCATCAAGGAGGCAGAGGGCGGACTCCGCTTAATGGCGGAGGGGAGGCAACGTGCCAGGGATCTGATCCGAGCGCATCGGCTCTGGGAACGCTATCTGGTAGATCGAGAGGGGATGGCGCTAGACGTGGTTCACGCCGAAGCCCATCACCGTGAGCACGAGGCAACCCCGCAGGAGATTGCGAGATTGGACGCCGAGCTTGAGCATCCAGCCTGGGATCCCCATGGGCACGTGATTCCGGCGCCAGGCAGCCGGCTGCCTGCCACCGATGCACGCTCGCTCCTGGAAGAGGGTAAATCGGGCAGCCGTCTCCGCATTACGCAGCTTGAAGAAGAGCCTTCAGCATTGTTAGCCCAGCTTGTTGCACTTGGGCTCAAGCCAGGCGTGGAGATAGAGATCCTAGAGCGGGAATCGAACTTGATGCAGGTGGCGCTTCATGGTAACACCGTGCCCTTGGCCAACCCCGCTGCCCGCCGCATACACGTGGTGCCGGTTCCCGCTCTGTCAGTACCGCTAGGGGAGCTGCCAATCGGCAGTCGGGCACGTGTGGTTGACATTAAGGGTAGCGGGAAGCATCAGCGGCGTCTGCTGGATCTGGGGTTTGTGCCCGGCGCAGAGATCAGCGTGGTCCGCCAGGCACCTCTGGGTGACCCTGTTGAGTATCGCGTCAAGGAGACAGCCGTCGCGCTTCGCAAGGAAGACGCAGGTACCGTCTCGGTTGAGGAGCTTCATAGTGACTGAGAAAAGCCCCATTGTCGTAGGTATGGCCGGCAATCCCAATGTGGGCAAGAGTGTCATTTTCAATGCCCTCACTGGCGGCAGGCAACACGTCGGCAATTGGCCAGGTAAGACGATCGAGCGCGCCGAGGGCGTCTTTTACCACGGTGATCAGGAGATTCGCTTGGTGGATCTGCCCGGTACCTACAGCCTGGCTGCCCAATCACCTGAGGAGGTCGTTGCCCGAGACTACATCGTGTCCGATGAACCTGCGGTAGTGGTGAACGTTGTCGATGCCACAAGGCTAGAACGCAACTTGAATCTGACGCTTCAGATAGTAGAGCTAACCGCTAACGTCGTCGTCGCTCTGAACCTGATGGACGAGGTCCGGCGAGAAGGATGGGAGATCGACGTGGCGGGTCTCGAGGCGGCTCTGGGTGTGCCTGTGGTGCCTATGGTCGCGATTGAGGGGAAAGGCCTTCCCGAACTGACAGAAGCGATCATAGCCGTGGCGGATCGATCTCGGCAGACGCGTCCGATTTCCGTTAACTACGGTCTGTCTATTGAGGGCTATGTTCGAGAATTGATCTCAGATCTGGAAGGCCTGGGTGTCGACGGACATGGGCACTGGATAGCGCTCAGGCTGCTGGAGGACGATCCGGAGATTGTTGCCGCATTCCAGCAGGGAGATCTCACCGGTTGTTGCCTCAAAGAGGAGGTGTCACAGGTCTCACCAAGTGCCTTGCAGGCCGTACTACGAAGGGCTGCACGCATGCGAGAGGCATCACATCCAGACGCCCATGTCGAGATTGTGCGTCGCCGCTACGAGTTGGCCCACGATGTGGTGTACCGGGTGATGCATCGCATACGACCTGCCGAGGAGAGCCTGACCGAGCAGATCGATCAGATTGTCACACACAGGATCTGGTCGTGGCCCATTACCTTGGCGGTCTTCGTTGCTATTTTCTGGATTACCATCAAGGGCGGGGAGATCGGAGGCGCATGGCTGGGGACGGGCCTCTCCTGGCTCACAAGCACTGCCCGAGTTTGGTTGAGAAGCATTGAGGCTCCGTGGTGGGTGACCGGCGCCTTGGTAGATGGTTTTGTTGTCGGCGTCGGTACGGTGATCACCGTGATGCTGCCTCCTATGATGATTCTGTTCATTGGTTTCGCCCTGCTGGAGGACCTGGGCCTTTTGCCGCGAATCGCGTTCAACCTAGATCGCCCTATGCAAGCCTTGGGGTCCCAGGGTAAGCAGACCTTGACCTGGGGTATGGCATTTGGCTGCAATGTCACGGGTGTCATGGCCTCACGCATCATTGAGAACGAGAAGGTCCGATTGACAGCTATTCTCACCAGCCCTCTGATCATTTGTAGTGGGGGTTACGGCGCGGGGACCGCGTTGGTGATCGCGCTCTTCGGCGACCGTGCACTGCCGGTCATGTTGAGCCTCGTTTTCCTCAGCCTTGGGGCCGCTTCCCTTGCAACGTGGACGCTGAATAAGACCATCTTTCGGGGCGAACCCGGTGGTTTTGTGCTGGAGATGCCGCCCTACCGGAGGCCAAAGTGGGGACAGGTCGTCTGGCGAGCGTTGGTAGATCGCGTGGTGCACACGATGTGGCGGGCGGTGCAATTTGCAGGTCCTGCCTCCCTCATCATCTGGATGCTGGGCAATTTCCCACCCGGCGCACCGTTTGAGCAGACGCCCATTGGCTGGTTGGTGCGCATGCTTGCGCCGTTGGGTCGCCCCTTCGGTCTGAACGGCGAGATGCTGACCGCCTTACTCTTCACGCTACCGGCCAAGGAGATCGTCGTGCCTGCGTTGGCGATGACCTATGGACTCCAGACCAGCCTTGTGGAATCCGAGGGCGTGTTGGCCATGCTGCCGCAGGTATGGACGCCATTGTCGTCGTATGCGTTCATGGTTTTCTTTATGCTCTATCTGCCCTGTTTAGTCACGGTGTGGGCGATATGGCGGGAGACCCGCAGCGCCAAATGGATGCTGATGGGGATTCTCGTACCCCTGTTGACAGCTAGCGCGATCACATTCCTGATCTATCAGGGTGGATACTGGCTGGGGTTCTGATTGGGAGGGAGGCTACGGATGTTTGACAATGCTCTGGGAGCTGTGATATTGACTAGCTTTCTTGCGTGTCTGGTCACGACGATCGGCATCTACGTCATCAGCCAACACGAAAGATGGGGAAGGGAGCACGCCGCTTACTTCATGAGCTTCGCGGCGGGTGTGCTGATCGCTGTATCGTTTATGCACATCATTCCCAAGTCGTTTGAGATGCGTGACTCAGCGCCTGTTGCCCTGTTGGGGGGGTTCCTCGGCATCTACCTGCTCAACCGTTTTGTGAGGCTGTATGTCTGCCATGACTATCAAGGTGCCGAAAACTGCGACTACGCCGTGGGCATCATCCCGATGCTGGGCATTGGCTTTCATTCTTTTGTCGATGGTGTGATCTACTCCGTGACTTTCAACGTCAGCATCTTCACGGGGGTGTTGGCGGCTGTGGGGATGGTGCTTCACGAATTCCCCGAAGGGATTGTGACCTTCGTGCTCCTAGAGCGCGCTGGCTTCGGTCGCAAGCGATCAGCCCTCTATGCGTTCCTGGCGGCTGCGCTCTCAACCCCGTTGGGCACGGTGGTCTCCTTTCCGTTCATAGAGAACATCGACCGTTCGATGCTCGGCGGCATGCTCGCCGGCTCCGCCGGTGCCCTGGTCTACGTGGGGGCTTCGCATCTGTTGCCGGCGGTGGAGACCGAGAACCGGAAATACACGATCTTCGCGTTAGTTGCGGGGGTTCTGGTGGCTCTCGGAATCCTAGCGTCAAAAAGCTGAGCTGGCTGAGTCACTGGCGCACACTACCGGGCATCCGCCTCTCGGGCAGTCGCACTTGAGCACCCAGGCATCTTCTGGGAAGCGCGACTAAGCCCTGACATCCAGGGATCCGCGCAGACGCACAATTCCGTATGCCAGGTGGGCTGCGTAGGTTCCCGGAAGAGCCCCGTATCTGCTCCGACATTGCCTTCGCGGTCGCTCGTGCTGGACTGTCGTTAAGGAGACGTGGAATTCTCTGTGCCACATGCGCCCTCGTGAAAGGAGGAGCTGGATGGTTGACAGGTCCACATCCCCAGAGCGTCTTCAGCCGCCCGAGCCGGTCGAGGTTGTCAAGGCTAAGGACGTCGACGAGATGCTGCCCCTGAGTTCAAAACCCGACACGCAAACGTTGGCTCAGATAGATGCCCGGGCTGTCCTCAATAGCCTGCGCCACGGGCAGGACGCGCTCCGCAAGGATGTTGCTGCGATCGAGCAGGAAAAGGTGAACCTGTGGGAGATCATGCGCGAGCTCCAGAAGGTGATCCACGCTTGCCGTCAACTCGACACCGCGCTGGGATTCCGCCTTGCCAAAATCGGGGTTGAGGATGCCGAGAAGGGACGGATCGTCAACGAAGAGGTGCTCTTTTACGTTCGCCAGAAGGAACAGGACCTCCTCACGCAGCTCGCCGTCAGTGTCCAGGGATATCTCGCCCTCGATGTGATCCGCAAGAATAACCTGGAGCTGATCAAGGGGTGGAGCGCGCCACCACGACGACCATCTCCGCTCTGCGGACCGCTGTGATTGTCGCGCAGGCGCTCTCCAGCCAGAAGTTAGTGCTCGACCAGATCTCGGCGCTCGATACGACCACCGGGGATCTCATCGTGTCCACGTCGTCGATGCTCCAGCAGCAATCCGGTGAGATCCACGAGCAGGCGACCTCAGCCACCGTCGATATGGCGCAGCTCCAGACGGCCTTCCAGAACGTCTTCCAGACGCTGGATATGATCAGCGACTACAAGGTCGCGGCCCTCGAGCGGATGACGCACACGATCGGCGCGCTGTCAGGTGAGGTTGAGCGGGCGGCTGCCTATCTCGATCGCGTCCGCACTGAGCAGGCGATTGAGAGCACCGATGACCTGCTCTTGCTGGAGGGTGAAGGTCTGCTGGACGGGTAACAGGTGGGGTAACGGAGATGCAGCGCACGTCACCGAGGCCGTCTGTGGAGGCCCAGGCACTGTCGGCGCTCTATCGTCAGGCAGATGGTCCCCGGTGGCTGCGCGCCGAAGGCTGGCCCGGTGAGGGCGATCCCTGTTCATGGTATGGTGTGACCTGTGAGTCGGGTCGGGTCGTCGAACTGAGCTTGCCCCGCAATCGTCTGGCCGGCACACTTCCCTCGGATATCGGCCTGTTGGCCCATCTGCGCTACCTTGATCTTGCCGACAATCGTCTGGCGGGGCGGATCCCTGCGGCGCTCGGCAATCTGCGTCACCTCGTCACGCTTGATCTCTCGGACAACGCGTTGCACGGTCCGCTGCCGGCGCGGTTGCGCCTGTTGCGCCATCTGCGCGTTCTCGATCTGCACGGCAATGCCCTCAGGGGCGCGATCCCATCCAGCTTGCGCGACCTGCGTGCGCTGGAGAAACTCGATCTGTCCCGCAATCGCTTCACCGGTGACGTGCCACCTGAGCTAGGGCGTCTTATGCGGTTGGTCTCCCTCTCCCTGGAGGACAATCCCCTCAGTGGACCGCTGCCCCTGACTTTGGTCCAGCTCAAGGCGTTGGCGCGTTTTTCTTTCAACGGGACCAACCTCGTCGAGCCGCCTGACGTCGCATTTCAGATATGGCTTGCAGGCATCGACGACCTGTCTCACACCGGAGCCCGGCAAGCTGAGGTCATCGCGCCGGGCCGCATTGGACTTGCTGCCTTAGCCGGCCTTTCGACCCTAGACGCTACGGCTGCCACGGCCTGGCTGGTGCTCCTGCCGCTCCTGGGCCCGCTTGCCGGCCCTATCGTGGGCGTGCTCTCGACGCTCGGTGGGACCGCGGGGGCCGGCCTGGTTGCGCGCAAGGTCTATGAGCTGTCGCGAGGACTGACCGCCCGCGGAGTGCCTCCCGACGGTCGCGCCGCGGGCGATGCTGCATCTGGGGATGGGCCCGGCGCAGTCGCACTCCGTGCCGAGCTGGCTGAAGAGCTCCGAAAGCTGGTGTGGGCGGCCCGCCCCGACCTGCCGGCGGACGTTGCTATGCGCCTGAACGCGATTGAGGAGATCTTGCTTAGCATCCTGCCGCGCCTCAAGCGCCCGGCGAGCGGTGAGCGGGATGCCTATCTCGTCCGCCAGACCATCCGAGACTACCTGCCCGAGGCGCTGGCGTTCTATCGCGCCCTGCCGACTGACTTTGACTTTGCGGTCAGTTCTCCCATCCGCGGCGACGAGACCGCTCACGATGAGCTGCTGCAACAGCTCGACCTGTTGCTGCGTGTGCTACGGGAGATCGACGCCCGGCTTGACCAGGCCGACGCCGACCGGCTCCTGATTCACGGTCGCTTCCTCAGAGAGAAATTCGAGGCGGGTGACGACACCCAGCCGTGACCCTTTCCCTTAGGGATACCGGAAGATCCGGGCGCGGACCCAGCAGGCCTGGTTGTCTGTGCCGTCGTCGCCCGCCTCGACCTGCAAGATGACGTTCGCCGTCTCACCTGCGTAGGAGGTAAGATCGGCCCGCAGGATCTCGATGCCCTGACGGTAGCTATGGCGTTCTGATGCGATCCACTTGCCGCCAGACTCACTCAGGATCAGCATGACCCGATAGGTGACGTCGGCCTCAGTCGCGCCCTCGAGGAGACTGACCGCCGCTTCGAAGTGATCGCCGGGCTCGATCACGTAATCGGGATCACCGAGATCCTCGTACTCGCCACGCACGATGCCGCCGGCAACCTGGCGCGGATGCGTCTCAAGGCAGAGTCCCTGGATTGCGCTTCCTGTCTCCAGCGTGCCCCCGGTGAGGCGGGCGTAGGCTTGATCTCCATCCGGGCTACCGGGCCAGGGGATATCCGCAGGGGGTGGCCCACCAATCCAGTTCGCCATCCCGGCGTTGGCCACAAAATCGAAGACGACCTCGGGGGCGACCACGGTTGCAGATTCCTCTAGAAGGTTGTTGTCCTCCTCGGACTCCACCACGATGTCGGTGGTGTCCACCTCGACGGTGGTCACCAGGTCAGCATAGGCAGCGCTGTAGGCCACGGCGGTACAGCTTAGTTCCCGGGTGTCCCCAGCTTCCAGCCCCGTATCGATCTTCCATTGACAGGCAGGCCTTGACGCCGTCTTGAGTCCGCGCCAGGCTACGACGAAGACGCCGCTGTCGGCATCGCCCTGATTCTCGATCTCGATGGTCGCGGTGACAGGCAGATGGGCGACCGGCGTCGTGGGCACGAAGGTGACGGAGAGCGGCACCAAGTCGGGCCGACCATCGTCGCAGGTGACGCCGACGGTGGTCTGGAGGCTCGCGATCTCGTCGTCGTCGGCGTCCAGGGCCGTCAGGGTGATCACCGCCAGACCGGACGGCGGGTCGGTCCAGGTGTAGGTGGTCGTGTTGGCGCTCAAGTTGACGTCCAGGTCAGGGCCGCTCAACCGGTAGGCGCTCTCCCCCCTGCCGTCCACCCAGCTCACGATGACCGACTCGCAGTCCTCCAAGACGACACCAAACAAGCTCCCCGGCGCGCTAGTACCTTCCTCAGTGGGAGCGGGGGAAGGTGTCTCGTTGGCTTCCCCGGGCACAACGATCTGCACATAGAAGACGCCGCCATAGCGGCGTCCATCTGGCGTCTCGAGTTGCCAGTTGCTGCGATACGTCCCGGGCTCGTCTGGCGCTGTCATCTCGACGGTCAGCTCGATTTCTTGGTCAGGTTCTGTGCTAGGCACAGCGATGGCGCCTTCCTCGCTGAGATCGTCACCAGAGAGGTAGGCAAAGGTGGTGCCCAGCATCCAGGGGCAGGTGCCGCTGTTGCGGATGCGCCACGTTTTCTCGAAGCTCTCTCCGGCGGGGACCACTGTGTCGTCGGGGATGGTCACGTCAGCAACGTATGCGGCGCGATAGGTGCAGTCCTCACCCTCGATATCCTCTCCCGGTGTTGGGGTCGGCGTCGGGAGGATAATGGTTTCCTCTTCTTCCTCAGCCCTCGCCGTCGCGGTCGACGTCGCAAAGGGAAGCGCTGTGTTAGTGGCCTCCGGTGTTGGCGAGGTCCCCTCTGCCGGCCCTCTCAAGAGCGCGGGGAAGTTGCACGCAAGCGCCACCATCACCAACAGCAACGCGCATGCCCACCGGCAATGCCTAGTTCGTTGCCTCATAGCTCCTGCCTCCTGGCGGTCCGCCGCCGTCGACATAAGCGTGCATGTCGGATATCCTTTGTGGTATGATACCTGAGGTTGGGTCTAGAGGTAGTCAAGGAGTCTTGGTGAGCGAGCTGTTCTCGTACGATCTGTTGGCTGTCGACGGCAAGGCGCGCGCGGGCGTGTTTCATACGGCGCACGGCCCCCTGCCTACGCCGATCTATGCACCGGTTGGCACGCAAGCCACGGTCAAGGCGGTTACCCCGGCGCAGTTACAGGATGTTGGCGCGGTCTTGGTGCTCGCCAACACCTATCACCTCTACCTGCGCCCAGGCGACGAGCTGATCGCAGCGCAGGGCGGTCTGCATCGCTTCATGGGCTGGGATGGCCCGATCCTGACCGATTCCGGGGGTTTCCAGGTCTTCAGCCTTGCCGGGAATCGGGGCGAGGAATCGCTCCGCCAGATCGACGACGACGGCGTCACCTTCCGCTCGCATATCGATGGGCGGCGCCATCGTTTTACGCCGGAGCGGGTGATGGAGATCGAGCAGAACTTAGGCGCCGACATCGCGATGGTGCTGGATGAGTGCGCCATCCCCGATGACTACGACTACCTCAAGCAGCATGCGCTGCCGCGCACCCATGCCTGGGCCGCGCGATGCAAAGCGGCGCACACGCGAGCCGATCAGGCCCTATTTGGGATCGTGCAGGGCGGTGTCTTTGCCGATCTTCGTCAGGAAAGCGCGCGGGCCATTGTGGATCTCGACTTCCCCGGGTACGCAGTCGGCGGTTTGTCCGTCGGGGAGAGCAAGGACGCGATGTACGATACGCTGGATGTCACCGTGCCTTGTCTGCCAGCAGAAAAGCCTCGCTATCTGATGGGCGTGGGCACCCCTGAGGACCTCGTGGAGGGTGTCGCGCGCGGCATTGACATTTTCGACTGCGTCCTGCCCACCCGGGTCGCGCGTAACGGTCAGGCACTTCTCCGGTCGGACAAATACAACATGCGCAACGCGAAGTTTGCTGAAGACCCTGCGCCGATTGACCCCACCTGTGGCTGCTATGCCTGCAAGTCTTTTAGCCGGGCCTACATCCGCCATCTTCTGGTGGCTAGGGAGATCTTGGGCGCCACCCTGTTGACCATTCACAACCTTTACACGATGTTGACGTTGATCTACGACATCCGTGCCGCGATCCTCGACGGTCGTTTCTCGGATTTCCGGGACGCTTTCTGGGCAGCGCGCGAAGCGGTTTGATCTCGGGGCGCGCTGCACTTGACCTTCGGGTGCGCGCGGTCTAGACTTCTGAGAAACAGAGAGGTAGGTAACCCTTGCGACAATTATCACGTAACGATCCGTGCTGGTGTGGGAGCGGTAAGAAGTATAAGCACTGTCACTTAAAACTCGACCTCGCCGAAGCCCGCGCCAAACGGCACCTGACGGCCCGGCAGCGTCGCGAAGTGATCATCAAGACGGAGGCGCAGATCGCGGGCATTCGCAAGGCCTCTCATCTGACCCGTGACATCCTGGATGAGATCACGCCCAAGATCCAGCCTGGGATCACGACCGAGCAGATTAACACCTGGGTGCATGGTCTGACGGTGGCGGCGGGGGCTACGCCGGCACCCCTCAACTACCGTGGTTACCCCAAGAGCGTCTGCACCTCCATCAACGAGGTCGTCTGCCACGGTATCCCGACCCCGGAGCGGACGTTGCAGGATGGTGACATCATCAACATCGACGTGACCTCGATTCTCGACGGCTACTATGGCGACTCAAGCCGGATGTTCCTGATCGGCGACGTCTCCGATGAAGCGCGAAGGCTGGTTGAGGTGACGCGTGAATGCCTCTATCTCGGCATCGATCAGGTGAAGCCCGGCGCGACGTTGGGGGATATCGGCTATGCGATCCAATCGCACGCTGAGGCCCACGGATACTCGGTCGTGCGGGCGTTTGTCGGCCATGGCACGGGCATACGCTTCCACGAACCACCCGACGTCTACCACTACGGCGAGCCCGGTACGGGCTTGGCGCTCCAGAAGAACATGGTCTTCACGATTGAACCGATGATCAACACCGGTGGTTATGAGGTCACCGTCCTGGAAGACGGCTGGACGGCTATTACCTCGGACCATTCCCTCTCGGCGCAGTGGGAGCACACGATTCGTGTCACGGATGATGGGGTGGAGATTCTCACTGCGTAGAAGGGCTATTGGGCTCGGCGGAGACGAGCTAGGTCGAAAGTCACGAGTCACGATTCACCATTCATTGGTCGGCGACCGCGCCTTGTGATCTGAGATCTGTTGATTTGTCCATTTGCCGGTTTGTTCGATTTCTATCACGTTAATGGCCTGAACTGCGGCGGTGTGGTATACTGTTGACAACATTTATCGAGGAGGTTGGCGATGCAGGGTGATGCAAGCGAGATCCGCATGGGACTGCGCGATGTGATCGATTTCGAGATCGGGCTGGACGTTGTGGCCCTCGGTATGATTCGGGACATCGAAGTGAGCGACGACAAGGTCACGGTCACGATGATCCTCACGTCGCCGATGTGCCCTATGGCGTCGTTTATGATGAACCAGGTGAAGGAACGCGCATCAGAGCTGACGGATCTGCCGGTCGAGGTCGTGATGGGCCGGGAGCTCTGGAAGCCCGATATGATGGAAGAGGAAGCGCGGGAGGCGTTGGGCATCTAGGCGGCTATGTCGTGACGTCCTGGCGCATGGTAGGATGCGCGGCATCCGGTCCTTCTTGACAAGGATCCCGTGTCGTGCATAATAGATAGTACATAGCGATCAAAGGCTGTGACAGGGAGAAGTACCCGGGCCGCATCTGACAGGGAGGCGTGATCGGCGACTGAGAATCGCGCCCAGTGAAAGCCCGGCGAAGTTCGCCCTCGAGCCGACCATTGAACGGCCTGCTGGCGGCACAAGTAGATGGCTCCGCTGGCCCGGCGTTATCGGGGCAACCCATCGTCGAAAGACTGTGGGGGTGAGTGGCCTAGCGTGTCGTGGTTGTGATGCGGCAAGCCGGGCAAGCAGGGTGGTACCACGGGAGTTACGCTCTCGTCCCAGCAGGGATGAGGGCGTTTTTTTGTGCTGGGGCCGGTCATCGGAAGACGCCGAGGACGGGCCCCCTCCGACACAAAGTGCCAATGGGGGTGATGTATGCGTTCATTCGAGCAGTTGGAGCAGTTGCGCGAGCAGGCGATGGCTGAGCTTGCTGTGGCCTCGGCCACCGATACTTTGGCGGCCTGGGAAGATGACTACTTGGGCCGCAAGGGCCAGATGACCCAACAGGCGCGGATGGTGGGCCAGCTGTCTAAGGAGGATCGCCCCGCCTTCGGGCGGCGCGTCAACGAGATCAAGCAGGAGTTGCAGGCGGCCTATGAGGCGCGCATGGAGGCGGTGCGCCATGAAGAGCTCTCGCGGCAGCTGGTTGAGGAGGCGATCGACGTGACGCTGCCGGGTCGCCCCGTCGTGCCCGGTCACCTGCACCTGACCACCCAGGCGTTGCGCGAGCTCTACGATGTCTTCGCGATCATGGGGTTTGAGGTCTACCAGGGCCCGGATGTGGAGTTGGAGGCCTACAACTTCGACCTGCTGAACATGCCGCCCTACCATCCGGCCCGCGACAAGTGGGACACCTTCTGGGTGGCTGGGGGCGGCCACGATGACGGCGATCGCCGGCTGCTGCGCACGCACACATCGCCGGGCCAGATCCGGGCGATGCGCGAGCGTTATCCCGAGCCGATCCGTGTCATCTTGCCGGGCAAATGCTATCGCTACGAGCAGATCACCGTGCGGTCCGAGCACCAATTCTACCAGCTCGAGGGCCTCGCCGTGGGCCGCACTATAACGATGACCGATCTTATCGGCACGATCCAGCAATTCGCGCGGCTTTACTATGGGCCGAGCCGCACGGTTCGTGTGCGCAGTTCCTACTTCCCCTTCACGGAGCCCAGCATCGAGGCCGACGTGGATTGCCGATTCTGCGACGGCAAGGGATGCGCCATCTGCAAGTACACCGGCTGGCTGGAGATCGCCGGCGCGGGCATGGTCCATCCCGTCGTGCTCCAGAATGGCGGCTACGATCCCGCTGAGTGGAGCGGCTTCGCTTTCGGTCTCGGCGTTGAGCGCCCCGCGATGCAGAAGTACGGGGTGGAGGACATCCGGTACTTCTATGGGAACGATCTGCGGTTCTTGAGGCAATTCTAGGAGATACTAAGAATGAAAGCACCTCTCTCTTGGCTCAACGATTTCGTCGAGGTCGAGGATCTCGACATGGCGACATTCCGGCGGCGGCTGGACCTGGCGGGGCTGGAGGTCGAGTCGCTGGACATCATCGGCTACCCCGGTGCCGATCTCCCGTGGGATCCTGACAAGGTGGTGACGGCGGAGGTTCTGAGGGTCAAGCCACATCCCAATGCGGACCGGCTGGTGTTGGCTGAGGTCAACTACGGCGGACAGGTCCACGAGTGGGTTGTGACCGGTGCCCCCAGTCTTTACGACCGCATGGGGAAGACCGATCTGCACCTTAAGGTCGCCTTTGCATGGGAAGGCGCCGAGCTTTACGATGGCCACGTTGAGGGTTGGAAGAAGGCGCGGCTCAAGAAGACCAGCATTCGCGGCGAGCCGTCCCGGGCGATGGTCTGCTCTGAGAAAGAGTTGGG
>JAFGNI010000450.1 GCA_016927095.1 Anaerolineae bacterium
CTCGCCGTCAGCCCGGTCAACCTGACGCTCAAAACCGGCGAGGACGAGACCCTGGTCTGGGCCACCGATCTGGACACCGGCACGCCCGTCGCCGGGCTGGACGTGAGCGCCTACGACTGGTACGGCAGCGCCCACGGAGATGCCACAACCGACGCCGACGGCCTGGCTACCCTGCCTGGCTACCGCGACATGGACTGGTCCGGCATCACCGTCATCGGCGACAGCCCCTTCACGATGGGCAGCGCCGATTGGACGATGGGCATCTCCCCTTGGGAATTCGGCTTCAACTACGAAACCCCACCCGCGTGGCGCGCCCACATCACCACCGACCGCCCGCTCTACCGCCCCGGGCAAAGCGTCTACTTCCGTGGCATCGTCCGCAGCGAGGACGACGCGAGCTACGCCCTGCCCGACCACACGCAGATCGACGTGACCATCTACGACGCCGCGTGGGAGGTCATCTACCAGCAAACACTGCCCATGGACGCGTTCGGTACCTTCTCCGGCGAACTGGCGCTGCCCGAAGGCGCCGCCCTGGGCCAGTACAGCATCGAAGCGGCAATTCCCACGCGGGATGCCTACTTCCAGACCGCCTTCCAGGTGGCCGCCTACCGTCCGCCCGAATTCGAGGTGAGCGTCACTCCCGACGAGGCGGAGGTCGCCCGCGGCGAAGCCAACACAGCCCTGGTCGACGTGCGCTACTTCTTCGGCGGGCCGGTAGCCAACGTGCCGGTCGAGTGGCACGTCATCGCGCAGGACTACCACTTCAGCCCGGCCCAGTTCGGCCGCTACACCTTCACCGACTCGGATGACCCCTGGCTGTGCTGGGACTGCTGGTGGTGGCAGCCGTATCAGGAGATGGAGGTCGTCCTCGAAGGTTCCGGCACGACCGACGCCAACGGCCAACTGACCATCGAACTGCCGGAGGACCTGGCCGAGCTGGGCGACGACGCGCCGCAGGGCAGCCGCCAGTTCATCGTCGAAGCCACCGCCACCGGCGCCGACGGACAGGTGCTCTCCGGTCGCGCCACCGTCGTCGTGCACCGCGGCGATTTCTACGTCGGGCTGGCCGCGCAGCAATACGTGGGCCAGGCCGAGCAGGAGATGGGCGTCGACGTGGTCACCGTCGATTGGACGGGCGCGCGCCTACCCAACCAGGCGCTCGACTACACCATCTACCGCCGCGAGTGGGTCAATACCTTCGTGGAGAACGAAGCCGGCGGCGGGCGCTGGGAGTGGCAGACGGACGACGTCGTGATCGACAGCGGCACACTGACCACCTCCGCCCAGGCCGAGGGCGTCATCGCCTTCACCCCGCCCGAGGGCGGCTCCTACAAGATCGAAGTGCGCGGGTTGGATGAGCGGGAGCGCACCGTGCAGAGCAGCCTGTTCGTCTGGGCCAGCGGCCCCGACACCGTCTCTTGGCGGCAGACCAACGACGACCGCATCACCCTGATCAGCGACCAGGCCAGCTACACCCCCGGCGAGACCGCCGAGATCCTCATCCCCAGTCCCTTCGCCGGCGCGCAGTGGGCGCTGGTCACCGTCGAGCGCGGGGGCATCCTCCAGCGCGAGGTGGTGCGCCTCGCATCGAACAGCACGGTCTACCGGCTGCCCATCACCGCCGACCACGCGCCCAACGTCTACGTGAGCGTGGTGATCGTGCAAGGCCGCCAGGACGCACTGGCCGCCGCCGAGGGCCGCGGGGTCGCCAGTTACAAGGTGGGCTACGTGGCACTGGCCGTCGAACCGGAGGCGCAGACGCTCGACATCGAACTGAGCCCCTCGGCGGAGCAGGCCGAGCCGGGCAGCGCGGTGACCTACGACGTCCGCGTCACCGACGCCAGCGGCGAGCCGGTGGTCACCGCCCTCTCGCTCGATCTGGTCGACCAGGCGGTGTTGAGCCTGATGCCGCGCACGCCCGACGCGATCGTGAGCACCTTCTACAGCCGCCGCGGGCTGGGCGTGAGCACGTCCAGCGGGCTGGCGGTTTCGGTCAACCGGCTGGTGCTGGAGCAAGAGGAACAAGTCGTCGTGGAGGACGCCGTCGAGGCGGACAATGGCTACGGCATCGGCGGAGGTGGCGAAGAGACGGAAGCTCCTTCAGCCGCGCCCATGCCGACGTCCGAGGCCGCCCTTGGCGAACGCGCCTTCGGCCTGGGTGGGGCGGGTCAACAACTGCCCCCCGGCGTCGAGTTGCGCGAGGAGTTCGCCGACACGGCCTACTGGGACGCCAACGTCGTCACCGCTGCCGACGGCACCGCCCAGGTCACCATCGACCTGCCGGACAATCTGACCACGTGGACCTTCCGCGCTGTCGGCGTGACGCGGGCGACGGAGGTAGGCGAGGCCACCGCCGAGCTCCTGGTCACCAAACCGCTGCTGATCCGCCCGGTGACGCCGCGCTTCTTCGTCGTGGGCGACCGGGTGCAGTTGGCGGCGAATGTCAACAACACCACCGGCGCAGAGCTCACCGTCGAGGTGACACTCGGTTACACAGGCCTGACGCTGGAGAATGAGGCGGTCCAATCCGTCGACATCCCCGCCGGCGGCGAGGTCAAGGTGACCTGGTGGGCCGTGGTAGAGGACGTGCCGCAGGTCGACCTGGCCTTCAGCGCCGTCTCGGGCGAGTATTCGGATGCCGCCCGTCCGCGCCTGACGACGGGGTCGGAGGGGACGCTGCGGGTCTACCGCTACACCGCGCCCGAGATCGTCGGCACGGGGGGGCAGTTGACCGAAGAGGACAGCCGCACCGAGGTGGTGGCCCTGCCGCCACGCTACGACGACCGGCGCGGCGAGCTGGTCGTGCGCCTCGATCCCTCCCTGGCGGCGGGGATGGCGGACGGGTTGGATTACCTGGAGCACTTCGAGTACGAGTGCACCGAGCAGACCGTCAGCCGCTTCCTACCCAACGTGCTCACCTACCGCGCGCTGCAGGAGCTGGGGTTGGAGGACGCCGAACTGGAAGCGAAGCTGCCCGAGCTGGTCGAAGAGGGCTTGAACCGCCTGGTGCTCCAGCAGCACGACGACGGCGGCTGGGGTTGGTGGGTCGATGACGAATCGAACCCCTACCTGACCGCCTACGTCGTCTTCGCCCTGGATAAGACCAAAGAGGCCGGGTTCGACGTGCCTGCGGGCGTGATCGAGCGCGGGCTGGACTTCCTCGGCGGGCAACTGGTAACCGTCAACCGGCTGGGTAGCTACCGTGAGGCGAACCGACAGGCATGGATCCTGTACGTGATGGCCGAAGCCGGGCGCACGGGCCAGGCGAGCGAATACGTGGGCGACCTGTTCGAGAGCCGGGACAAGCTGAGCCACTACGCCCGCGCCTACCTGGCGCTCACCCTGAGTTTGATCGCCCCCGAGGACAGCCGCATCGACACGCTCCTCTCCGACATCCAGAACGCGGCCATCCTCAGCGCCACCGGCGCGCACTGGGAAGAGCAGAACGTCGACCGGTGGGCGATGAACACCGACACCCGCTCCAGCGCCGTGATCCTCGACGCACTGGCCCAGCTCGATCCGGAGAACGACCTGATCCCCAACGTTGTGCGCTGGCTGATGGTGGCGCGGCAGGACGGCATCTGGGAGACGACGCAGGAGACGGCCTGGGCGTTGATCGCGCTGACCGACTGGATGGTGGTCACCGGCGAGCTAGAGGGGCAGTACGAGTACGGCGTGCAGTTGAACGAGGACCTGCTGGCCTCGGGCGCGGTCACGCCGGAGACGGTGCGCGAGTCGGTCGAGCTGCGCGTCGACGTGGCTGACTTGCTGAGCGAGGCCGGGAACCGGCTCACCGTGGGGCGCGGTGACGGCGATGGGCGACTGTACTACACCGCTCACCTGCGGGTGTACCTGCCGGTGGAAGAGATCGAGCCGCTGGATCGCGGCATCATCGTCAGCCGGCAGTACGTCGCGGCGGACTGCCCGGCAGGCGAGGTATGCGAGGAGATCGACAGCGCCGCCGTGGGCGACACGGTGCAGGTGCGCCTGACCATCATCGCCCCGCACGACCTGTACTACGTGGTCGTCGAGGACCCGCTGCCGGCGGGCGGCGAGGCCATCGACACCCGCCTGGCAACGACGAGCGTGCTAGAGCAGGACCCGAGCCTCTTCCGCGAGTTGGAAGGGGAAGAAGGTGGCTGGTATCCCTTCTACTGGTGGTGGTGGCAGTGGTACAGCCGCAGCGAGATGCGAGACGAGAAGGTGGTGCTCTTCGCCGACTACCTGCCGGCGGGGACGTACACCTACCAGTACACCTTCCGCACCACGCAGGCGGGCGAGTACCACGTCATTCCGACCACGGCGAACGAGTTCTACTTCCCCGAGGTGTTCGGGCGCGGGGCAGGCGAGCTATTCACGGTGACGGAATAGTCTCCACGACTCTGCCGTTCCGCCCGGTCAGCAGACCGGGCGGAACCGAAACCCACCCTCCCGCAGGTTTGGAACCTGCGGGAGGGTGAAGGCTGCCTGAGGCGTTGACCCAGGCCCATTTGCGGAAGGGGCCCGGGGGAACCGGAAGGTAAACCTCAGGTTTACCCGTTTCCCCGGCAGGGTGCAGGGGCGGAGCCCCTGCAAGGCATTGTTGAACGAGGGCGGCGGGTTTGAAACCCGCCCTACAGGGCCGTAGGCTTATTTTC
>JAFGNI010000451.1 GCA_016927095.1 Anaerolineae bacterium
CGGCTGTCTGAGACCCGTGCCGGTCACGGTCGGGGCGTCTCGGAGAGTGGTCAGGACTTGGTGGAGTTTGCGCTGCTTCTGCCTCTCCTGTTGCTGATTCTCCTGGGGATTATGGAGTTCGGCTTCGCCGTCTTCCGGTACAACACCGTAGCCAACGTGGGGCGTGAGGTGGCACGGTATGGTGTGGTTCATCCCAATGCCCCGGATATCGATGAGTTGCTGTACACCCAACCTGAGGGTGCCAGAGATGAGTATACGGAGGACATCCTCCGGTGGGCCCGTGGTCTGATCTCCGATACGGATACGCTGTCGATCACCTACGCCCTGCGGAACTCGGGTTGGCCGTCGAGCACAGTTCAGGTCACAGTGACCTATGGACACAGTTTCCTGACCGGTCCCATCATCCTGGCTGTCGGTGGTACGCCGACGGTCAGTCTTCGATCTGTTAGCACCATGTACACCGAATCGCCTGCTACGCCGTTTCCCTGACGCAGCAGGTCTTGGACGCCACTCACTGCAAGGAGGAGCTAGATGGGACGTTTGCGCGGGTTCTTATGGCTGATTGCCGGCGTCGTGGTCGCCGCGATCGCTGCCGGTATCGCCTTTATCGCGCTGTCGCGGGCGACGGCTGATCGGGTGGAGCTGGAGCAGGTCGTGACGCCGCAGCGCAGCGTGGTGGTGGCTGTGCAGCGCGTGGACGTGCAGGGCGTGCTGACGGAGGAGAACGTCGAGGTGATCGAGGTGCCCGTCGACACGGCCCCCGAGAGCGCCGTGACCGACATCGACGATGTGTTGGGGAAGATCACGCTCGTCGAGCTCTATCCCGGTGAGGTGTTGCTGGCTCAGCGCGTGCTCGATCCCAATGTCATCGCCCCGGATGGGCGCCTGGCCCTGGTGATGAATGAGGAGCAAGTGCTGTTGGCGCTGCCGGCCGGCGACCTGATCAACCAGGTCAATATGCTCAAGGCAGGGGATCACGTCGACTTCCTCTACAGCTACGAACTGCCCATCGACCGGGAAGGGGAGTTCCTGCCCGGTGCGCCGGCCCAGGAAGGGGCGGTGGAGGGTGAGGCTGCCGAGGAGGAGCCCACCGAGCAGGTGACCTTCAACCTCCTCCAGAATGCGGTCATCTCCCAGATCGTTCGCCAGCTCGATGAGGATGGCCAACCGACCGGGGCCCCCCGGGCCCTGCTCCTGGCCGTCGACCCGCAAGAGGCCCTGGTCCTCAAGTATATGAAGGACGTTGGGGCGGTTGTCGATCTCGTGCTCCGGGCGCCGGGGGCGGAGGGCGAGTTTGAGGTCGAGCCCGTTGACCTGGACTACATCATCGACAGCTACATCGTGCCCCAAGAGGGGACACCCTGAGCAAGGTAGAAAGGAATAGCCGTTGCCAAGCTTAATGCAAGGACAGATACTGAGAATACTGCTGGTCAGCACGGATCCCGAGACCCAGGAGGCGGTCGACCGGAGCCTCGAGGCAGGCCTGTCACGGGCCTACCGGCTCCATTGGGTGGCTGAGCCCAACCTCGCCTTTGTGCGCGCCCAGGACCTGCTGCCGCACGTGATCCTGGTCGACGATGACTTGGGCAGCGTCGACCCGATCCCGCTGATTCGCAAGTTGGCTGCGTCGGTCTCCAACGCCGTCACGCTCTTCATGGTGGCCAAGGAGCGGGCGAACGAGGCCAGCCAGGCCGTGCTGGTGGGCGCGCGCAGCTTCGTCACCAAGCCGCTGCAGTCGGACGAGCTGGTGATGACGCTCCACCAGGTGCTCGCGTGGCAGCGCACGCCGCCCGTCGAGACCGGCAGTGTGGAAGGGGTGGGGGGCCGTATCATCGTCTTCTGTGCACCCAAGGGTGGCACGGGCCGTACGACGCTGGCGATCAACACCGCCATCAGCCTCTACGAGCAGGGCAAGGGCGACGTCGTGCTTGTGGACGCGGATTTCGCGGCGCCGGCCTTGGATGTGGCGCTCAACTTGGATCTGGAGCGCAATGTGGGTGACCTGCTGCCACGGTTGACGCGCCTCGACGAGATGCTGGTGGAGAGCGTGTTGGCGGAGCACACCTCGGGCATCAAGGTCCTGTTGGCGCCGCCGCCGGCTGACCTCTCGGCCCCGCTGACGTTGCCGCAGGTGCAGCATATCATGGTGATGCTGAAGCGCATGTTCCCATGGGTCATCGTCGACCTCGGCCTGCCGATGGACGAGACGGCTTTCGCCTTCCTGGACGGCGCGGACCGCATCGTGATGACGGTTCTGCCCGAGATGGTGGGGCTGCGCAACACGCGGCTCATGCTCAACTACTTCGCCGAGGAGGGCTATCCACCGGAGAAGACCTGGTTGGTGCTTAACCGGGCCACCATCCGGGGCGGCGTGAGCGAGGGCGACATCCAGAGTCGCCTCAACGTGCCTATCGATTTCGCGGTGCCCGACGACCAGTCGCTGGTGACGCACACCGTCAACCGGGGCGTGCCGCTCATGCTGACCCACCGCCGCAGCGCCGTGGCCCGCGCCATCCGGCGCATTGCCAAACAGGTGACGACCGAGTTCTCCCAAAACGGGCACGGTGTGCCGCGCGCGGCCGGCCCGGACAAGGCCACGAGCGTGGTGGGCGGGCTCTTCGCGAGATCCGAGGAAGCCACGCGGTAGCATGACGGCATCGGTGGCGAGAGGATAGAGAGCTATGTTGTTGTGGAGTGTTCCGGTTCTGGTCGCGGCCCTTGTGGGGCTCGCCATCCTATTGGTCTTCACGGCGACCTGGGTGCTGTTCCGTGGCGAGGACCCCGTGGTGGAACGGCTCAAAGAGTACGGCATGGCCAATGGGGGCACGCGCATCCAGGCTGTGGCTGCGCCGACGGCGCGGTACGGGTCACGGTTGCGGCGGATGGCAGCGCTTTTCGGCCTCGGTCCGCGATTGGCGCTGGCGTTGACCCAGGCGGCCCTGCCGCTCACGGCGGCGGAGTTCGTCCTGATCGTGGTGGGCCTTGCGTTGGTGGGATTCCTGCTGGGCACCTGGCGCTACAATGCCCTGCTGGGCGCCGCGCTGGCGGCGGCCTTCGGCGTCGTGCCGGTCATCTACCTGCGCACCAAGCGGCGGCAGCGCCTGCGTGCCTTCACCCAGCAGCTGCCCGACATGCTGACCCTGGTCATTGGCGCGCTCCGCGCGGGCCACGGTCTCAACCAGGCGCTGGAGCTGGTGGTGGAGCGCCTTCCCGACCCGATGGCGACGGAGATCCAGAACGTCACCCGCGCCGTCAACCTGGGCCTGCCCTTACAGCGGGCCCTGGAAGATGCGGTGGGGCGCATCGGGTCCGAGGACTTCAACCTCGTCGTCGTGGCGATCAACGTCCAGTACGAGACCGGCGGCAATTTGGCCGAGACCCTGGAGATCATCAGCGATACGGTGCGCGACCGGCTGCAGATGCTGCAGGAGATCCGGGTGCTGACGGCGCAGCAGCGGTTCACGGGCTACGTGCTGGCCTTCCTGCCGGTCTTCACCGGCTTGGCCGTCTGGTTTCTGAACCCCGATTATGTTGAGGAGCTCTTTCAACCAGGCTGGGTGCGCATTCTGCCCATCACAGCGGTCGTGATGCAGGTCCTGGGTTTCCTGATCATCCGCAAGATCGTGGACATTGAGGTATAGGCCATGACGGTGCAAGATATTGAGGCCCTGCTGGACTACCTGATCGGCGCCGAATCCCTGGCGAGCCCCGCCCTCTTCGGGCTGCTCGCCGGGCTGGCCGTCCTCCTGGTGTGGGTCGCGGTGCGACCGACCCGCGCCGAGACCGATGAGGCCGGGCGGCTTGAGGGCTATCTGCGCAACCGCGACATCATCGAGGAGACGGAGCTCGAGAAGTCGTTCATCCGCCGCGCGATGATCCCGGCCATCGGCCGGGTGCTGAGGGCCCTGGGGGCGCTGACGCCGTGGCGCGACTTGGAGCGCATCCAACGCCGGCTGGCTGAGGCCGGTCACCCGCTGGGCCTCAGCGCGCCCGACGTGCTGGGTCTGCAGATCCTGGTGGCCCTGGCTTTCGGCGGCGCCTATGTGTTGGTGATGCAGCTTCTGGGACAGTTGGGGCCGGAGCGGGTCACGGTACATGTGCGCAATGGCCTCCTCATCACCGCCTTCGGCTATCTCTTGCCGCGGCTTTGGCTGCGCAGCCGGGCAGACCGGCGCAAGCACGAGATTGAGCGCGCCTTCCCGGATGCACTGGATCTCCTCAGCGTCAGCGTCGACGCCGGCTTGGCCCTCGACTCGGCCATTGTGAAGGTCTGCGAGCGTTGGGCCAATGCGCTGACCGCGGAGTTCAACCGTGTCATCCTTGAGACGCGGGTCGGCACGCCGCGGACTGAGGCCCTGGAGCGGATGGCCAAGCGCACCGGCGTGCGCGATGTGGCCACCTTCGTGGGTGTGTTGGTTCAATCGACCGAGCTGGGTGTGAGCATCGCCGAGACGCTCCATTCGCAGGCGGCACAGGTCCGGCTGCGGCGGCGACAGCGCGCCGAGGAGCTGGCGCGGCAGGCCAGCGTGAAGATGGTCTTTGCCCTGGTCTTTTTGATCTTCCCGGCTCTGCTGGTGGTGCTGCTTGGGCCGGGTGTGCCCCGGATATTCGAGGCGCTGGGCGGGCTGTAATGTGGCGGCGATGCCCGGCGCAAGGAGGCAACTAACGTGACATCGTTTGCAGACACGGTCCCATCGGGTCGGGACGACCCCCTCTACCGGCGTGGTCTCCGGCACCTGCAGGACGGCGAGTGGGAGGAGGCCATCGAGGCCTTCGAGGCCCTCCGGCGGGTCTATCCCGAGAGCACGCTTGTCCAGGAGGCGCTGGAACAGGCGCATTTGCGCGCCAGCGTCGATGCCGGTGGGCGTGTGCGCGCCCGCCAGGTGACCCTGCGTATCTGGCCCCTCCTCTTCCGGATTGCCGTCATCGCCTTGATCGGCTACCTGGTCTACACGGGAGGCCGCCTGTTGGTGCAGCGCGTCCAGCCCCTGATTCTGCAGGCCCGCGAGGCGCAACGCCTGGAGCAGGTGATGGTGGAGGCCCGGGCCTTCCTCGAGGGCGGTCAGCTAGAGGCGGCAGAGGCCCGCTACCGGGAGATCCTCGCCGCCGACGGCGAGAACGAGGAGGCGCTCACGGCGCTCGCCATGATCGAGGAGGAACGGCTGGTTGACGCGCTCTACAGGGAGGCCATCGCCCTCGATGAGGCCGGCGACGATCAACAGGCACTGGCGACCTATCGTGAGCTCGCCGCGCTGCGCCCGGGGTTCCGCGACATCGACAGGCGCGTGGAGGTCATCGAGCGCCAGCAATCCCTGGAGATGCTCTTCGCCGAGGCCAATGCCGCCTACGATCTGGGGGATGCTGAGGAGGCCATTGCCAAGTACCAGCAGCTGCGCGATCGGAACCTGTCCTACGAGCGGGAACTGGTTGAGTCTCGCCTGGTGCAGCTCTACTTCGAGCAGGGGATGGCGATCGTGGAGCAGGAACCGCCACGGCTCGAGGACCTGTCGGAGGCATTTGACCGGTTCTCCGCGGCGCTGGCCCTGGACCCGCGCAATGAGGAGATCGGACGGGAGCGGCAGCTGCTCAAGCTCTACCTGGAGGGGCAGACCGCTTACTACGCCGAGCGGTGGACCGAGGCTGCCGCGGCCCTGCGCGTTGTCTATGACACGCGCCCCGACTACCTCGGCGACACCGTCCTGGCGCTCCTTTACGAGGCCTACGTCCGCAGTGGCGACCAGTACCGGAGTGCGGGCGACAGCTACCTTGCCTACCAGCAGTACATCAAGGCGGAGGCGCTGCCCGTGGCGGACAAGTCCTTCGTCGAGGGCCGCCTCTTCTACGTGCGACCGCTGCTAACGCCGACCCCCACGCCCACACCCACGGCGACGCCGCGCCCGGAGTACGCGGGGCCGCCGGCCACGCCGGTGCCGCTGGTACGCTACACCGGCAGGGTCGTCTTCAAGGCCGACTACCCGAACCTGGGCGAGATCTGGGTGATGAACCCGGACGGCACGGGCCGCCAGCGTCTGGGCCGCAACGCTGACCTGCAGGCGCAGTTCAAGGACCTGGAGGATCAGGAGCGCTACGCACCGGAGGGCGATCGCTTCGCCTTTGTGCAGGCACCGTCGCCCAACGATCCCAACCAGCAGATCTTCCTGACGATCCCGGTTGACCAGCGCACGGGCGACACCTGGTTCACGCAGCTCACGCGCCTTGAAGGCCCGGCGCTGGAGCCTGCCTGGTCGCCTGATGGCGGGCGCCTTGCCTTCGTCTCGTCCGCCATTGACTCCGACGACATCTGGATCATCGGGATCGGCGGCGAGAACCTGACGCCCCTGACGCCCAACCCGTGGGAGGCCGATCGCCACCCGACCTGGGCACCGCTCACCCGGCCGCCCGGCGGCGGCGAGCCCGTCAGCGACCGCATCATCTTTTGGTCGGATCGCATCGGCCTGAAGCAGCTCTATATCATGAAGGCCGACGGCAGCGAGGTGACGAACATCAGCAACACCACCTGGGACGAATACGACCCCATCTGGGTCAAGTAGGAGAGACGCATGCGCAGACGCAAGAACGGCTACACCGAGACACCCACAACCCAGCGCGCCGCTGGGCCCACCTTCGCCCCTGCCGGTCGCAATGGCGGGGCGCAGAACCGCACCTACGCCGAGATCCGCGAGAAGGTCCAGCGCCGGCTTCTGTCCGAGTTGAGTCCGGGGGTGGATACCAACGACACCGCCAGCGTCCGCCGGGCGCTGGAGCAGATCTTCGTCGATACTCTCCAGGATGAGCGCGTGCCGATGAGCCGGACCGATCGCAGTGCGCTCTTCGAGCAGATCGTCGCCGACGTCCTCGGCTACGGCCCCATCGAGCCCTTTCTCCGGGACGAGAGCGTGACCGAGATCCTCGTCAACGGGCCGGACCTGATCTACGTGGAGCGCAGCGGCATCCTGGAGGAGACCGACGTCACCTTCCGGGACGCCGACGAGGTGATGCACGTGATCGATCGCATCGTCACGCCGCTGGGGCGCCGGGTCGATGAGAGCAGCCCGATGGTCGACGCGCGCCTGCCCGATGGCTCCCGCGTCAACATCATCATCCCGCCGCTGGCGCTCGACGGCCCCAGCATCAGCATCCGCAAGTTCGCGCGGGCGATGTTCTCGATGGAGGATCTGATCAAGGTCGACACGCTGACCCGCGAGATGGCAGATTTCCTGCAGGCCTGCGTCCAGGCCCGCCTGAACATCGTCGTCTCCGGCGGGACCTCCACCGGCAAGACGACGTTGCTCAACGCGTTGTCCGGGTTCCTGCCCTACAACGAGCGCATCGTCACGATCGAGGACTCCGCGGAGCTCCAGCTCCACCAGCGCCACGTCGTCCGCCTGGAGTCCCGACCGCCCAACGTCGAGGGCAAGGGGCAGGTGACGATCCGGCAGCTGGTCATCAACGCGCTGCGCATGCGACCGGACCGCATCGTGGTCGGCGAGGTCCGCGGCGGCGAGTCGCTGGACATGCTCCAGGCGATGAACACCGGCCACGACGGCTCCCTCACCACGGCCCACTCCAACTCCCCGCGCGACACGCTGGCCCGCGTCGCGACGATGGCTTTGATGGCGGGGATGGAACTGCCGCTCTTGGCGATCCGGGAGCAGATTGCCTCCGCCTTCGACCTGGTCGTCCACCTCGATCGTGTCGCCGACGGCACCCGCAAGGTGACGCAGATCTCCGAGGTCCAGGGCATGGAGGGCTCCACCATCGTGATGCAGGACATCTTCACCTTCCAGCAGACCGGCGTGGCCAACGGCAAGGTGGAGGGCTACTTCACGGCGATGGGGGTGCGGCCCAAGTTCATGGACAAGATCGAGACCGCCGGCATCAAGTTGCCGCCGACGATGTTCAACCCCTCTCGGGAGCACCTACGCCGAGGGCGTTAGCGAGCGCACGATCGAGGGAGCGTGACGATGGAAACCCAAGACGTCTGGCTGAGAGAGGAACCGGGGCCCGCCACCCTGTCGCAGGTGATGGATGAGTTCGAGGCGTTGGCCCGTCGCGGCGAGTTGGGGCAGTTCCAGCCCCTGCCCACGGGCTTCATGCCCCTGGACGACGTGCTCAACGGGGGGATCCGCCCGGGAGAGCTGGCCATCCTGGCGGGGCCTTTCGGCGTGGGCAAGACCATCTTGGCGCTGCAATTGGCGCGGAACGCGGTGCTGGCGGATCCCAACAACAAGGCGCTCTACGTCTGCTACGAGCACGACCGCACGCATCTGCTTTCGCGCCTCATCTGCCTCGAGAGCGCCGAACACAGTAACGGCGAGGACTCCCTGACGCTCCGCAAGCTGAGCAAGCTGGCGTTCAGTCCGCTGGAGGCCGGCGGGCTGATCGATCGCCTGCGGCAGGATCGCCGGTACACCCGGCTGCTGGCCGACATGGCGGACTACGCGGACCGGCTGGTGCTGGCACGGGCCAGCGGCGCCTACACGACGCTGCAGGACATCGGGCGCTGGGTCGACGACCTCCGGACACCGGGTACGCAGCATGTGATGCTGGTCGTCGACTACCTGCAGAAGGTGCCCCTGGGCCACGAGCACTTCGTGGACGAGGCCGAGCGCACCACGATGCTCACGCAGGATCTCAAGGAGATGGCGCTTTCGAAAGGCATTGTGGTGGTGGCGGTGGCGGCTGCCGATCGCCTGGGTCTGAAGGAGCCGCGGATGCGCCTGGCGGACCTGCGCGGCAGCTCGGCGCTGCAGTACGAGACGGATCTCGGCATGGTGCTCAACAACAAACACGACATTGTGAGTCGCGAGCACTTGGTGTATAATTTAGCTGACGCGGAGGCCATGCGCGGCTGGGTCGTGCTGAGCATCGAGAAGAACCGTGCCGGGCGCAACGCCGTCGACATGGAGTACGCCATGGACGCCGCCCACTTCCGCATTGTCCCCGAGGGCACCTTCGTCCGCGAGCGGCTCATTGATGGAAAGGCGGTGCTCGAGTGAGGCGACGAGCGTCTCTACTCAGACGTGATCGGGAGCGTGGTGCGAACCTTGTGGAGTTTGCCCTGATCCTGCCGCTCATTGCGCTACTGCTCATGGGGGTTGTTGATGTGGGGCGGGCCTTTCACCATTACATCGTGGTAACAAATGCTGCTCGTGAGGGGGCTAGGCGCGCGTCTCGCTGGTATCCCGATGATGCGGATATGGTCAAGGCGGCGGTGGTACAGGAGGCTGCAAACAGCGGGGTTGAGCTAGCCGAGAGTCTCAACACGGTCATATCTGTTGGTGGCTTGAACGGGACGGCCGGCTCTCCCATCTCTGTAACAGTGCGGTACACCTACACGACTATCATCGGCGGGCTGATCGGGATGAAGGAGTTTCCAATGAGCAGTTCAACCGAGATGGTTATCTTTGGGCGCTGACTTGTAGCAGGTGCTGTTGGTGTTATCAACCCTCATGACTCGTCTGAAGGGGGAACGGTATGAAAGCGGAGCTGAAGCCTAGATACGGACAGGTGCTAGTGATAGTCGCTCTTGGGCTCCTGGCACTTCTTGCTTTTGTCGCCTTAGCTATCGACATAGGAGGAGTCTACCAAGAGCGGCGCGCCATGCAGAACGCGGCAGATGCCGGAGCTCTTGCTGGTGCCCGAGAGATGTGTCAAGGCACTGCCACTACGGCTATCGAAAAGCAGGCAGCGGCCTGGGCCGTAGCTTGGGACTACACGGTAAATCGCAATCGTGCTGCAGGTGCACAAATCACCGTCACAGTCCCCACTACTGTGACGGTTGTGGCGACGCACACCTTTGACACGTACTTCGCTGGGCTCCTGGGATTCGATGAGATCCCAGTCGCTGCTGATGCCACGGCGGTTTGCGGCGAGTCTGAAGCGGTTGGTGATCTGTGGCCTGTTGCCTTCGATGTGGATCGCTGGCGGCCTGTGTCGAATACGCTGGAGTGCGGCGACATCGTGATCATCTGGCAAGGCGACAGCGAGTTCGAGCAGATCGACTGCAGAACAGGTGATGGAGACGCTGGTTTTGATTGCTGTCACGTCTACGCCAACAAGAACAAGAATCAGCCAGACCCACATTGGGATCTGGGTTGCGAAGCCGGCTCCTGGACACCGGAGATCTACCCGTTTGATCGGGCAGCTTGGGTGGACTTCACGGCAGGTCTATCAGAGGATCATCCGGACCCGTGTGATGCTGGCACAGGCGTTGGTGCGGATGAGATCAAGTACCGTGTCCGCGGCTATGACCAAAAGGGTGACGCATGCACGCCTTTCTTAACCGTTCCCGACTGCTATGCAGGTAGCGTTGGCTCAGGTCTGGCGACATCTGGCTGGAATACCGCTGCAGCTATTGACGATGGGCGCGTCGTGCGGATACCGCTCTATGATCCCGATTGCTCCAGCCCCCTTGAAGAGGGTGAGATAGAGAAGGGGATCGTGTGCGGCTATCCCGAAGCTCAAGCGGTGGACGGCGAGTGCACGATTATCGACGAGAACAGCGGCGGCAACGAACGTGTCTGGATAACCAACCTGCTGTGTTTGCAGATCGGTATCTGTGTTGACGACGAGGGCTGCTGTGATCGCTACTACGACGAAGGCTGCCATGATGAAGATTGGATCACGACCGGCTACCTGTGGGAATACGATGAAGAGAACGAGACTGTCTCCACGGGCAATCCGGTGATCATAGCCACGATACCGTGTGTCAATGGAGAAGTACACCCAGGCTGCTTCACCAGCGCGGGCTACACGACCGGCGACCCCGTTCGGCCTGGTGGAGTTCCGGCCGTGAACCTAGTCGACTGAATCAGATGGGGTGGAGAGCCGAGCTTCTGACGCATTCGGCGGCGGGAGATGTGGCGGCTCTATACTTCACAGTGCCTTCGAGCTCCTCAACTAAGAGGAGCTCGATTCTGTTGTGAAGGTGTCGTTGAAGAACCTCGATTCGAGCCAGGCGGCTGCCGGAGTCCACGGGAAGACGTAGCACCAATCCGGCACCGGCCTGGCCGTGGATCTTGCTGCGACCTGAGGATGGCAGAGCCTTCAGCTTCGCCCTCAGCGCATTAGGTAGCCCTGCTTGTGCCCCCGATATCACTAACCATCTCTTCATCGACAGGTGCATATAATCAAGAGGGCCCTGCAGCTGGTTCTCGTCTACCGTGATGCACACTTCCCGTTGCGACATACGCGAATGACCAGCACACAACCAACATCTATACGAGTCACTGGTCGAGACCAGCTCTGGCGAGATGCTCTTTACACGTATCCCCCCCGGCCGGTGTGGTTGTCCTACTGCTTCAACGGCCGCGGCTGGACTTCCGGTAGCTTCGTCACCTTGGGCCAGGACTGAGCGTCACAAGCCGCTCTGACGACGGGTCTCACGCCAAGCCGCAAAGGACTACAAGGTCTTCCTGACGCCCCCTCGTGGAGGCGCAGGCGATTCCTGTTGATCGACCTTGCTGTGTGCGGTTTCTCCCATCTCTGCGGCCTTTGCGCCTTGGTGTGAGACCCACCCGCATCTCGGCCAATCGCCGGCGCCCAGCGCGATAGGATCCCCTGCAGACTTGAATGTTGCCTCTCTGCCCCTATACTGAGAGTGAAACGGCGACGGCCACGGTGCGCGAATCATCAGGCCGGCCGCGAGGAAAG
>JAFGNI010000057.1 GCA_016927095.1 Anaerolineae bacterium
GCCATCATGGTGCCGCTCATCTCATTCGTGGTCTCTTTGCTCTTCGGCGCGATTCTCCTGGCTGCCTCCGGCGCGAATCCACTTGCCACCTATGCCGCTATGGCCGTGGGCGCCTTCGGCTCCGGCTATGGCGTCAGCGAGGTCCTGGTCAAGACGATCCCCCTGATCCTCACCGGATTGGCCGTCGCACTGGCCTTCCGCATGCGCTTCTGGAACATCGGCGCGGAGGGGCAACTGACGATGGGCGCCGTCGCTGCTGCCGGGGTCGCGCTCTTCTGGTCCCAAGGTCTGCCCAACTGGACGATTCTACCCTTGGCCATCCTGATGGGCTGTATCGCAGGGGCTATCTGGGCGGGTGTGCCCGCCGTCTTGAAGGCGACCCTCAACGTGGACGAGACGCTCACCACCCTGATGCTCAACTACGTGGCGATCCTCTACTCGGAGCACCTCTACTACATCGCCTGGCGCGCCCCGGGCTACAACTCCGGCACGGAGCGCATCCCCGAGTTTGCATGGCTGAGCCGCCTCTTTGGGCGCGCCCACACCGGTCTTATCTTCGGGCTCGTTCTCGCCGTCGCCCTCTGGCTGGTCTTCCGCTACACCCGTTGGGGCTTTGAGCTGAAGATCATCGGCAACAACCCTACCGCCGCCCGCTATCTCGGCATCAGCATCGCCCGCAACATCGTGGTGACCCTGCTGATCTCCGGTGCCATCGCCGGTCTAGCCGGCGCTATCGAGGTCTTGGGGTTGTCCCACCGGCTGCAGCAGGGCATCTCGGTCGGCTACGGTTACACCGCGATCATCATCGCCTGGATGGCCCAGCTCAACCCGCTGGGCGTCATCCTGACCGCTTTCCTCATGGCGGCATTGTTGGTGGGCGGCGATCAGATCCAGATGAAGATGCGGCTGCCCGCGTCGGTAGGCCTTGTGCTCCAGGGCATGCTGCTGATCCCGATGCTGGCAGGCAGCCTCTTCCGCGAATACCGGCTCGAGGTGCGCCGCGCGGGTCAGGAGACTGCCGCTGGGGCCGGGCTCCCAATTGACGTTCAGTCCTCAACGCAGGAGGAGGTGGCCTGATGGGTGCCCTCAGCCTCCTCACCTCGATCATCACCATCACCCTGCGGGCCGGCACCTCGCTGATCTACAGCACCCTCGGTGAGACCTACACCGAGCGCTCGGGCATCCTTAACCTCGGCGTAGAGGGAATGATGCTGACCGGCGCTGTGTCCGCGTTCGCGACGGCCTACTACACCGAGAGCGTCTGGCTAGGTCTGTTGGTGGCGGTGTTGATGGGCGCGTTGCTTGCGACGATCCACGCCTTCCTCACAGTCACCATGCGGGCCAACCAAGTGGTGAGCGGCCTCAGCATCACGCTCTTTGGGACGGGGTTGGCGAGCTTTCTCGGTGAGCGGTTGGGACCGGCCTCCAACAACTACAATCTCGTCGGGATGGTCGGGCCGAAGTTCAGCCCTATCGCGATCCCGGTCCTGAGCCAGATTCCGCTGGTCGGCGCCTTCTTCAAACAGGATCTGATCACCTACGGGCTCTTCATCCTGGTGCCCTTGGCCTGGTACTATCTCTACAAGACGCGCAACGGTCTGAACCTGCGCGCTGTCGGTGAGAACCCTCAGACCGCCGACGCGATGGGGATCAACGTGATCCGGACGCGCTACATCTACACGATTCTTGGCGGTGCGCTGGTCGGCTTCGGCGGGGCGCACCTCTCGCTGGCCTATGCCCCTGGCTGGACGGAGAACATTACCGGCGGGCGCGGCTGGATCGTCATTGCCTTGGTCATCTTTGCGATGTGGAACCCCGCGCGGGCTGTGCTGGGGGCGATGCTCTTTGGTGGCATCAACGCGGTGCAGTTCCGCCTGCAGGCCGGCGGGACCACGATCCCCTCGGCCTATCTGAATATGTTGCCCTACATCGCAACCATCCTGGTCCTGGTCGCGATGACGTGGTGGGAGACGCTGAGCCATCGCGTTGGCGCGCCGGCGGCGCTCGGGACCCCCTATATGCGTGAGGAGAAGTGACCCTACCGATGTTGGACTATGACGGTGTGTTGGATACAGATCGCGCCATCCCTTCCCATTGGCAACCGCAGGCGACATCACGGTCGTGCTTTGTCTGCGGTCGCGATAACCCTGCAGGTCTGAAGATCCAGTTCTACGAGGATCCCGAGAAGGCCCAGGTCATCGTCCCGTTGCGCATTCCGGACAAATACCAAGGCTACCCGGGCATTGCGCACGGTGGCATTCTGGCGACGATTCTGGACGAGCTGTCGGGGCGTGCCCTCATGATTGGTGCCGAAGAGGACCCGTTCTGGGTCACGGCGAAGTTGGAGATCCGGTATCGCAAGCCGACCCCCACGGGGACGCCGCTGACGGCGGTCGGATGGGTTGTCGAGAGGCGGCGGCGCTCGGCGGAGGTTGCCGGTGAGATCCGGCTTGCCGACGGGACCGTGACGGTTGAGGCCACGAGCGTCGTGGTCTGTCCGCCCAAAGAGACCCTTCAGCAGTGGGAGCAGGAGCAAGCGTACTGGCGCGTCGAGGCACCTCGGAATCCGGAGGGCGCCGTCTGACCACTGTAGGAGCACCCCTTGTGGTTCCCCTCAGTGTGAGAGGAGGTTAGGATGCTACAGAATCTCAAGCACTACATGCGCCCCGAGACGATCGAGGACGCGGTGGCCCTGGTGCAATCCAACCCTAACGCGGTCTACTTGGGTGGCGGCGCGTGGACGGTGGCGCAGGGCGATCCCTCTCTGGAAATGGCTGTGGATCTGCGGGAATTGGGCCTCGACTTCGTGGAGGCCACCCTGGAGAGCATCCACATCGGGGCGGCGGCGTCGGTTCAGGCGCTTATCGACCATCCCGATGCAGGAGCGTTGGCCAACGGCTTACTGGCGGAGGCTGCCGGCTACGTGCAATCGCGGACGCTGCGCGAGCAGGGCTCCGTTGGGGGCACCTTGATGGTGGCACAGGAAGCCGCCCCGCTCACGACGGCGCTCCTCGTCCTCGATGTCGACGTCTACTACGCGGACCCTGTGTTGCACAAGGCGCCCTTTATGAGCTTTGTTGCCTACCGCGACCGCTTGATCAACACCCGGGTCCTGCTGACAGAACTGCGTGTCGGACGTCCGCCCGCGCGCAGTGCGGCGTCCTTTGAGGTCGTCGGTCGCTCCCCCAAGGACAAGCCCATCGTCTGCGCTGCAGCCTACGTCGAGAGCGAGGAGGGGCTGCCGTCGGTGATCCGCCTTGCCGTCGGCGGTGCGCACCCTGACCCCGTCCGCTTGCACAAGACGGAGCACATCCTCCGGGGACAGTTGCTGACCTCCGACAAGATCGAGGAGGCGCTCAAGCCGGCCTTGGCAGAGTTGGAGCCGGTGCCGGATTTCCGGGGAAGTGCCGAGTACCGTCTGGATATGGCGCGCGTATTGGCCCGCCGGGCACTGATGGGCGCTTGGCAACAGGCGCGTCGACTGGGATAGTGTAAGCGGGGAGATAAGATCTCCCCGCGTGACACCTTATGGATAGCGTTGGAGGCAGCATGGCAAACAATAGTATCGAGAGCGAGGCGTTGGAGGATCGCAAGCCGCTAGGCGAGACCTACGGCGGGCAAGCTGTGATTGAGGGCGTGATGATGCGGGGGAAGCACATCGCCGCGATTGCGGTGCGCCGCCCCGATGGCGAGATCGTGGTCAAAGAGGAGACCCTCAGCGGCCTCTACAGCGGCAAGATCAGCAAGATCCCCTTCCTCCGGGGACTGCCCCTGCTGTGGGACTCCCTGGGGCTCGGCATGCGCGCCCTGTTCTTCTCCGCCGAAGTGGTGGGACAGGAGGAAGATCCCGAGTTCTCGATGTCCGGCGGCATGGGCATCGCCACCGCCGCGTTCTCGCTGCTGCTGGGCGTGGGGCTCTTTATGGTGCTGCCCTCGTTTGTGGCGGGCCTCATTGTGCGCGAGCAGGCGCTCCTCTTCAACGTCATCGAGGGCCTGATCCGGCTCATGCTGCTCATTGGCTACATCGCCGCCATCGGCCAGACGCAGGACATCCGCCGTGTCTTTGCCTATCATGGGGCCGAACACAAGACCATCAACGCCTATGAGAACGGCGCGCCGCTGACCGTCGACGGCGTGCGGCCCTACTCGCGCCAGCACGCCCGCTGCGGCACCGCCTTTCTGTTGACCGTCGTCCTGATCTCCGTCCTGGTGCTCGCGCCGCTGGGCCGTCCCTCGCTGGTCGTCCGGATCCTCACGCGGCTGGCGCTCCTGCCGGTGATCGCCGGCATTTCCTACGAGATCCTGCGCTTCACCGCCCGCAATCTGGACAACGGCATTATCCGTGCCCTCATCGCCCCCAACCTGGCCCTCCAGAACCTCACCACCCGCGAGCCCGACGATGCCATGCTCGAGGTCGCCATACGATCGCTCCAGGTCGTCCTCTCCGGCGAGCGCCAGGCTGCCGAGGGGGCGGCGGATTGAGCTTCTCCGCCCGCACCAAGAAGAACGGTAGGTGCGCCACCTCCGCCCACGCGCCCTGCAGCGCCCGCGACGCCGCGCGAATCGCCGCCAGCCGGTCCCGCTCCGCCGCGGTCAGCGGCAAGCCTGCCAGGAAATCGAACCGTGCGGGATCGGCCTCCCCTAACGTGTTGAACAGCCCCACATCGACCGCGAAGCCCTGCGCGCTCAGGAGTCTTGGCAGCTTCCGCGCCACGTAAGGATCCGCGCCCGCCCGCGCCAGGGCGCTCAGCCACATCGCCCGGGTGTGCACTTCGGGTGGATGCTCGATCATCCCGCCGTAGTCCGGTTCCAGCGCCACGAGCACACCGCCGGGCCTCAGGGTACGCGAGATCTCCGCGATGGCCTTGGCCAACGGCGTGATCCACAAGAGGGAAATCTGCGAGAAGATCAGGTCGAAGGTGCCATCACAGAAGGGCAGCGCCGTCGCATCCGCGGCAACGGGTGGGGAACCCCGGACGTACCGCAGGGGCGCCATCTCGCGATCGAGGGCGATCACGCTGCCGCCGGCACGGCGCTGTAGCTCCGGGAGGACGACCCCATAGCCGGTCCCGAGGTCGAGGACGCGCTGCCGGCGGGCGATCTGCACCTGCCGCAGGAGGTACGAGCGGGCCGGCGCGAGCCACGCGGCCTGCAGGGTCAGAAGTTCCGGTTCTGGGAGGGCCGCCTGCGAGGAAGGTTCGTCGCGACGTCCCTCCCGCTCACTCATCTCCCGCCACCGGCGCAGGCGCACGCACAGGCACAGCCGGCGCAGGCGCATGCACAACCACCTCCGCCGCTGCGGCCCCCGCTGCCTTTGGCGGACGCCTTCGAGATGGCTTCGAAGACGTCGCCGGTCACGCGGTCGACGCCGCTGAGATCGACGAAGCCGCCCCTGGCGTTGGGCAGGTTCATCGCGCTGGGCAGGACGGCGGCTGCCATCCCCCCCATCGTATTCTCCGCCCATCCCGCAAAGGAGCCGGCGACATCGCCGAAGGTCGTCTTCCCGCCGCGGGCGGGACCGCTGCTCTTTGAGGAGGGCAGCTGCAGCCCCCCGCCACCGGTTGTGACGGGTCGCGCCGGGCGGGCCCACATCGGCCAATAATGATAGCCGCCGTGGGTGAGCACGGTCGGGTAGCTTTCGTTCATCATGACCCAGGGCAGGTACTTGTCGAGATACTCCTCGCGCGCCTCGATCTCACCGATAGACTCAGCTTGCTCCATAGCGCGATCCATGACGCGGCGGTAGTACTCCTGCGTGTCGGAGAGGTCAAAGTCCTTCATCTTGTCCGCCGTCGCCTTGATCAGCCGTTCCATCGCCTTGGTGAAGTCGACCTTGGAGACGGCTTTGCTCGGGTTGCGCTCCAGCTCGTCGAGGAAGTAGTTCTCGTAGTCGTGGATGACCGTGCCCTCGCGCTGGGCGGCTTGACGCCGTAGCGCGCGGCGCTTCTTGATCGACCGGCGATTGTCGGGATCGTCCCAGGTGCGGAATGGCTCTCGGACCTGGACGGTCAACGGATCATCCTTCACGGCCTCAACGATATTCTTTTCCAGCAGGCCGAAAATCACCAAGGTGAGCACCTTGCTCAACGGCATCTCCAGCAACGTCGCAGCCTCAGGGGCCGTCAGCCCGCGCTTGATGCCGCCTCCCTCTGTCTGTGCCACCGGCGGTAGATAGGTCTTGGGCTTCTTGCGCAGCCGGGTCTCGTTGAAGATGACCAGCGCGATGAGGATGGGAATCGCCGGGAGCATGAGGATGGGGCTGATGACGAAAAGCACGACCAGTCCCCCCGCCAGAAGGAAGAAGACCGTGCAGCCGGTCCCCCCGGACCAGCGGAAGAAGAGCAGGGCCAGTAGCCCCACGCAGAGCGCGCCCAGCAGGAACGTAGCTTGGGGGTTGTCGCTCAGCCATTGGTTGATCAGATCGATCAGCGTCTGACGGATCACGCGATCCATCACGCGCTGCGGGAACGAGACGCCGACCAAATAGGGTTGCGTCGCGGTGACGTTCTCCCACTCCCAGATCACCACGGTGCGGTCCTCAAAGAGGGCTTTGTTCGTGAAAGGCTCCTGCTGGTAGAGGGCCTCCTCGGGTGCCACACCCTCTGGCAGGTGGATGGCGATGCGGATGGCGCCCTGGCCCCTGACCAGGTCGCTGTCGAACCACGTCGGCGTGATGCGCATCGAGGCCAGATCCCGGTTGGTGGTGTCCTGGTAGACCAGATCGGGCATCACCGCCTCAAAATGGAGCGTCCCGGTCGC
>JAFGNI010000452.1 GCA_016927095.1 Anaerolineae bacterium
GACAGCCCCCCTTGCCCCTGACGATGGCGTGGGCCGCGCTCGCGATTGACGCGCCACCTGGGGCGTGCTATACTGTTTATGCACGATGCTATCCTCCTCGTGTCTCCAGATGTCCCGCCTCCCGGTCATCTGCCTGCTAGCGTCTGCTCTGACCATCGGCTCGTTTCGTGTCTGGGCGCTCTGGCAAGGGTAGACCTTCAACCAGATCTTCGCCGATAGCCCCTCCGCCGAGCGCGACCGGCGCCTGCAGGGCCGTTACCACATCGTTGATTCACCCATCAAGGAGCTGGAATCATATGGGCAGTGGATCGGAAGCAAGAGGATGCCTCACGGTCTTGGGCTCGTCGGTGGGATTGGTCGCCGGGCTCATTAGCATCATCGGCTTCTTCTACCCCGATGCGGAATCCTTCAGGGCGGCGGTGGACGACTTCTGGGCCAGTTCGGTCCTGGGTGGTATCGCCCCCGGTGTCGGCGCCTTCCTCGGGCTGGTGAGCGCACAGGTCGCTGCCTTTGCCCAAACAAGCGGGTTCACTCCCTGGTGGACCGGTTTCGTGATCTGCGTGCTCGGCGGCGTCTTGCGGTATGTGGTTGAGTGGCAGCTGCTCCTCGACTTCGGGCTGGCGGAATTCCTGATCCTGTTGGCTCCACCCGCGCTCTGGCTGCTGGTCTTCTATGGCACTGTGACTTGGGTGGGTATCGCCGTCCTGCTCGTCGCCTACGTCGCGCTAACCCTGCTGATTGGCTTAGGGCTCGAGGAGCTCTTCGAGTAGGCCTGTCCGTCGGCGCCGGACGGACCGCATCGGATGGTCTTGGACCGGGACCTAAGGGGCCGCAAGCCCTGCCTCCGTGCAGGATCTGGTGATCTCCCAAAAAGGGTAAGGAGAGGACAAGATGACTGAGAATCGACAAGACGCGCAGGCATTGGCCGCCACCGACGCTGCGGACGACATTCTGCTCGATCTCTACCGGGCACATGGGCCTGACATCGACGAGGACCTGTGGCTCCTGGAGAGCGCACGCTGGAATGAGCTTCTCTTCTGCCTGGCAATGGCGGTGGCCGGGGCGGACCTGGCGCTCGAGGCAGTCCGCGACACGGTCCGGCTGCTTGCCAGGATGAACCTCGTCTCGCTGATTCCATTAGCGAGCCTGGCCGCGGACGGCGCGCCCCATGTCGAAGGCAGCCCGATCCTCATCACCGCGAAGACACTCCTGGAGCGATCGGGCTTGACGCCCGACGAGGCGGAGAGGACGGTCATCGCCTTCTGCGAGATCGCCCGGACCTTCGAAGCGCGCTATGAGGGCAAGGTGCAGCTGCTCTTCCGCAAGTACGGCCGGATGATGATGGAAGAGCTGACCGACGACTTCGCGTCCACCGCCCTCCAACCTGAGGAGGCCAAGAGAGCCTTCGCTACGTGGCTCCAGAACACGCTCAACATGCCGGTGCCGGTATCGACGCCCGCAGCGGAGGCCGCCTGTGAGGCGCTGGGAACCACCTATGGGGCCCTCATCGAGGCCGCGGACCGGACCGATATCAACGTTGCCGTGGTCGACGAACTGCTCCTCGCGCACTATTCGGAGTCCGTGTCGGAGGGAGGCCGAGGTGAGCAACCGAGGGTATAGCCGGGTAGTGCCGCCCTGGGAGAAGCTCCCTCGCCACGTGCAGGACGATCTGCGGGGCGCGAACTTCGAGTACTGGTATCGGGACCCGAGCAACAACGAGACGGGACGGTTGACGCTCCTCAACGGCTACCTCAAGCTCCGAAACCTGGACCTCTGGAAGTACGTCAATGGGCCAGCACAGCTGCCTCACGAGACCACGCCGGGCAACCTGGAGTTTCTCACGATGCGACCGGGCGAGCTCCGAAAGCATCTGACCGACCGCCCGGAGTTCACCTCCCCCTCGTCGGGGACGAAGTGGGAGTCCAGGGACAAGGAGACCGATAGCCAGCTGCACTTGAAGCACTTTGACGGTTGGCAGCCCAACAGGGTCCAGGCGCACATCGATCCCTCAGGCTTCGTGTGGAAGAAGCCCTGGTCCATTGTCCCGCACCTCTGGGACTACAGCGGGTACAAGAACCCGCAGAGTATCCGCAAGCAGTTGGACCGGCAGGGCTACGCCAGCTGGCTCGACTTCGAGATCGGCCCCCAGCCCCAGAGCCTGGGCACCTGCAAGCACCCCTCCGCCATAGACCGCCAAGCGCCGATGAGCTACACCGTGCGCCACGGGGACAACCTCACCAGGATCGCGCAGCGGCACGGGACAACGGGCAACCAGCTGTACAATGCCAATCGCCACATCATCGGGCCAAACAAGAACCTGATCCACCCCGGCCAACAGTTCATCATACCGGGGACGTCGGGGGGCAGCTCCCTTGGGAAGGGTCTCAGCGCGACCACGCGGCCCTCTGCCCTAGACCGTCAGAGCCCGATGAGCTACACCGTACGACGCGGAGACAACCTTACGAGCATCGCGCAGCGCTACAAGACGACGGTGAACGAGCTGTACAATGCTAACCGTCACATCATCGGATCGAACAAGAACCTGATCCACCCCGGACAGCAGTTCACCATCCCGCGGACGACGGGCGGCCCCCTTGGTATGGGACTAGGCGGCGTACGCCCCACCACGCTAGACCGTCAGAGCCCGATGAGCTACACGGTTCAGAGAGGAGACAACCTCACAAGGATCGCGCAGCGGTACGGAACAACCGTGAACGAACTGTACAACGCCAACCGCCACACCATCGGGCCGAACAAGAACCTGATCCACCCCGGGCAGCAGTTCGTCATCCCGGGGTTCTAGCGTTGCTCGGCACCGAGCGGATCGAGCAGCCAGGCGCGGATGAGATCAGCTGAGCGTGTGCTCAGCCACCATAGGTCGCTGCTACGAACGGGTGCCATCACCGAGGGCCGCCCCACATCGGTGGTGGTTCGCACATGGGTGCGAGCTTCGGCGGTGAGGTCGCACACGACGGTTCGACCTATATGTCCGCACGTCCCCCTCAAGGTCAGCGGAGCGTGCTCTCAAACGCCATCAGGACTTGCCTGCGCAGATCCCATCAAGCGATCTGTAGACCCAGTAGCTTCGTGGGTGCCCCAAGCACTCAGTCTGCCCAGGAACTCCGTAGGGATGAGGATCGGGATACCCGTGAACAGATGGAGCACCAATAGATCCTCATCACTACTCACGATCGCGTCAGCCTCACCCGCGACACCGATTTCTAGAAAGACGTTGTCCTTGGGATCTCGGCACACCGTGATCTGCCGTGTGACCGTCAACACTGCACCACGCAACAAGATCAAGGCCAAGAACGTCTCCACATCGTCGTACTTCAGACCATACTTCGGTCTGCAGCGCGACCGCTCTCCGCGCCCCCCCGTTCGTAGGTGCCGCCCCACCGTGGGGAGCCTAGTCGTCGCCGCCTGCAATCCCACGAACCGGCGCCCAGCGACGAGCGGGAAAATCCGGAATTGACACCCTTTCGAGGCGATGGTATACTATACTTATGCATGCAATCTGTGTTGAGCGGTCACAGATAAGCTTTGCGGAGATCACTCAGACAAGAGGCCCCGACAACGCGTCGGGGCCTTCTCTTTTGCGCAAGATTTGTAGCAGCTAACTGGTATACCCCAGGAGGCCCCCATGCCACGCCGACGCCACCCGCTGTCCGTCCCTGTCCTCACCTTCACCTGTCTCCTCATAGCGCTCGCGGCTTGTTCACAACCGACACCATGCCCGCCCTGCGAGCCGGTCCCGGTCACCGTCGTGCACACCCGAGAGGTCGACGTGCCGGCGACCGTCCTCGTGACCGTGCCCGTCACGGAGATCGTGCAGGTCGAGGTCCCGGTCACCACCACGCCGACGCCCACGCCGCAGCATACGCCCACCCCATCCCTGACACCCAGCATCACGCCCACGCCGACGGAAACGCCGACGCCGACGATCACCCCCACACCGACCAACACGCCAATCCCGACCGCCACCCCGGACCTCTCGCTGACCGCCACCGCGGAGGCCCTTGGTGCGATGGCCGCGCCGAAGACCGATGGCTTCTACCTGGTGGGCGTGGACATCGCGCCGGGCAAATGGGAGTCCACAGGCAGCGGCGACGACTGCTACTGGGTGCGTTATGACGATGAGCAGAACATCCAAAACAACCACTACGGCCTCGCCGGCGGCACCATCACGATTCGGCCTACCGATTACGAGGTCAGCTTCGAAGGCTGCGGACGGTGGGTCTGGGTCGAGGGTGCAGAGCGATCACTGGAGGGCGATGCAATGGAGCCCAAAGGCGATGGCTTCTACACGGTGGGCGTCGAGATCGCCCCAGGCCAGTGGCGCTCGACAGGGTCCGGCGACGATTGCTACTGGGCGCGCCTTGATCAGAACCAGGGCATCCTAGACAACCACTATGGGCTTGCGGGAGGATCTGTTACGATACGTGTGTCAGACTACGAGGTCAGGTTTGAGGACTGCGGCACTTGGGAGTACCTGGGTCCATAGAGATGCACCACTCCGGGCAGCAACGTCTACGGTCGCGTGGCAGGCCCGCATCACGGCACCAACGCCTATGGCGGCGAAGTCTGTCAGCCACTACTGAAAGACGCGTTTTACACCAAGTAGCAACGAGCGCCGCGGGGTCTTGCCCCCTTCGCGCTCTGACCTATACTTATCTGCACGTTTCGCCGATGATACATAGCAAAAAGCCACACGACAGAACACCGCGCGGGGTCAGACCCCAAAGGTTTCCGCTCGCAGCAAGGCAAGGTTGATAACCGGTCAAAAACCTTTGGGGTCTTGCGCGACCGCGCTGGCGCAGTTCACGTGACGATCTGTTGCCGCAAACTGGAGAGCCGGCATGACCGATGACCTACACAACCAACCCGTATCCAAAACCACCCCCGACATCGTCGCCGACCAAATCGCCAAGCTCCGCGCGCTTTTCCCCGAGGCCATCACCGAGGGCGAGGGCGGCCCGCAGGTCGACTTCGACCGCCTCCGCGCCACCCTGGGCGACCTCGACGCCCTCGCCGGCGGCGACGCCTACACGTTCACCTGGGCCGGCAAGCAAGAGGCCTTCCGCGCCATCCAGACGCCCAGCGCCGCCAGCCTCCAGCCTGTGCCGGAGGAATCGGTCAACTGGGAGACCACCAAGCACCTCTTCATCGAGGGCGAGAACCTCGAGGTGCTTAAGCTCCTCTACAAATCCTACGTGGGCAAGGTCAAGATGATCTACATCGACCCGCCCTACAACACCGGCAACGACTTCATCTACAAGGACGACTACCGCGAACCGCTGCGGGCCTACCTGGAGAAGACGGGCCAGATCGACGCCGAGGGCAACGTCCTGACCAGCAATCCCGAGACCCGCGGGCGCTACCACTCCGACTGGCTCTCGATGATGTACCCGCGGCTCTTCCTCGCGCGCCAGTTGCTGCGCGACGACGGGGTGATCTTCGTCAGCATCGACGACAATGAGGTGCACCACCTGCGGCTGCTGATGAATGAGGTGTTTGGGGAGGAGAACTTCATCGCGACTGTGATCTGGCAGAAAGTATACGCACCGAAAAACACAGCGAAGTATCTCTCTGAGGATCATGACTACGTACTGGTCTTTGTGCGGAACGCTGAGATTTGGCGTCCCAATCTGTTGCCTAGGACTGAGGAAGCTGACGCGCGCTATGGGAATCTCGACAATGATCCAAGAGGTCGATGGAAGCCCAGCGATCTGACGGCACGCAACTATTACAGCCAAGGGCAGTATGAAGTCACCGGTCCTACGGGCAAGACGTTCAAGCCAGGTGTCGGAAGGTATTGGCGTCTCTCCTATAGTAGCTTCCAGGAACTCGACCAAGACAATCGGATATGGTGGGGTGAAGACGGGAGCAATATGCCCCAACAAAAGCGCTTCTTGTCCGAAGTCTTGGATGGTATGGTGCCGCAGACGCTCTGGCACTATGCTGATGTCGGACACACCCAGGAAGCAAAGAAGGAGATGCTAGAGTTCGTCAAGTTTGTGAACACCGAAAACGTACTCAACACACTCAAACCGACACGTCTGCTCCAACGTATGCTGCAGATCGGGACGGATCCAGAATCTGATGACATAGTTCTGGACTTCTTTTCCGGTAGTGCTTCAATGGCGCATGCTGTTCTGAGCCAGAACCTAGCAGATAGCGGCAATCGACGGTTCATCATGGTTCAGTATCCAGAAGATCTGCCACTTCTGGAGCCTAACCTAGCCACTATCGCGGATATCGGGAGAACGCGGGTCCGAAGCGTTATCGAACGTTATCGGTCCGTCAAGGTAGAAACCAGAACCGAGCCGGAAGCTCAGCTTGCACTAGATCTGGGTGCCGCTTCAGATTCGGGACAGACGCCATCTGACCAAGATCTCGGCTTCCGCGCCTTCCGCCTCGCCCCATCCGCCTTCCGCCATTGGACGCCGCCCGAGGGCGCCGATCCCGAGGCGCTGGAGCAGCAGCTCTCCCTCTTCGACGAGGGGCTCAAGGACGACGCCGACCCGCGCCACGTCCTCTACGAGGTGATTCTCAAGGAGGGCTACAGCCTAAACAGCAAGATCGAGACACTTGCGGTTGGGGAGAACACCGTCTATCGGGTAACCGACGAGGCCGAAGACCCCAAAGGTCTCCCCTCGATGCAAGGCGAGATTGATGGCCAAACAAGACCTTTGGGGTCTGGTGCAGGCAAGGTCGATGGCGAAATCCGTCGTTTAGGGTCTGGCGTAAGCGCGAGCTTCTACGTCTGTCTCGACGACGCCATCGACGACGCCGTGCTTCAGGCGCTGCCGCTGGATGAGGAGACGGTCTTCATCTGCCAGGATGCCGCGCTCGATGATTCGCAGAAGGTAAATCTGAGTCTGCAGTGTGTGTTGAAGACGATATAAGCGCCGTGCTTCTCCAGAAAACCTTTGGGGTTTCGGAAAACCCCAAAGGTTTGGGCGGGTGAGGGGTATCTATGGCGAATCCACCGCCGCTGGCTATGGGATGTACGTACCACGTCTACAACCGCGGGACGAATGGTGAGACGCTATTTCGGACGCGACGCAACTACCTTCACTTCTTGCGGCGTTACGCTGACTACGTTCATCCGGTAGCAGAGACGTACGCTTATTGCTTGATGGGCAATCACTTCCACCTCGCGATCCGCACCCGGACGCAGGAGGAGCAGGCAGAGCGCCATCCGGAAGTCTCGGGGGGAGAGCCCTTCGTGCTGCTGTCGCCAAGTCGGCAGTTCTCGAAGCTCTTCAACGCCTACGCCAAGGCCTACAACCATGAGTGTGGGCGCACCGGCAGTCTGTTCGAGCATCCGTTTCGCCGGAAGATGGTCGATGACGAACGGTATTTCTGGCGGCTGATCACGTACATTCACCGGAATCCGGCGCACCACGGGTTCGTGGAGGATTTCCGGGAATGGCCCTATTCATCCTATGGTGCTTTGCTGAGCGGGAGACCGACGCGGTTGAACCGCGAGGCGGTGCTGGAAGGGCTTGGCGGGCGGGATATGTTCGTGGCTGCACACGGCAACGCCGAGTATGAGGACATTGGCGAGCTGTTGATTGACATGGACTAGAGAAGACCTGTGGGGTTTCCGGCCCGAGCAGACTCGGGCTTGCCCCAAAGGTGTCCGCGAGGAGACGATGAAATTCCGATTCGACCCCAACCTCGACTACCAAGTCAACGCCATCCAGGCGGTCGTCCGCCTCTTTGAGGGTGCTAGACCGCCAGACCTTTGGGGTCTTCCGGGACCCCAAAGGTCTTCTGGACTCGAGCTCGCGATGGCCAACGGCGTCGTCGGCAACACCCTCCCCCTCACCGACGCCCAACTCCTCGCCAACCTCCACGCCGTCCAATCCGATCCCGACCTGCACGACGGCGCGCCCCTCGACCTCTCGCCGGAGCTAGGCAGCCGCGACTTCTCGGTCGAGATGGAGACGGGCACGGGCAAGACGTACGTCTATCTCCGCACCCTGATGGAGCTTCACAAGGCTTACGGCCTGCGGAAGTTCATCGTGGTGGTGCCCTCGGTCGCCATCCGCGAGGGGGTGCTCAAGACGCTGCGGATGGCGGACCGAGAGAAGGCCATCGTGGATGGATTTGATCGCCCGGAATTGGTCGGTGGCATTCTGGAACCGGCAAAGGGGCTGTGGCTGGGGAGTCAAGAGCTGGAAGCGGATGGCTATCTTCGTTGCCCACAAACCTGGTAAGATGAGAAGTGACGACATCCGACGATCCACGCCTACTGATAAGGAGGACGTGATGGGACAGCGATATACGATCCAGGCTATGCTCTACCCCGGAGACGACTCCGGGTATGTGGCCGAGTGCCTCAATCTGTCCGTCGTGACCCAGGGACAGACGTTGGACGAGACCGTAGCCAACCTGCGCGAGGCGATCGCTCTGCACCTCGAGGGAGAAGACCTCGCGGAGTTCGACTTGGTCCCCCACGCACCGGTCCTGCTCACGATGGAGATGGAACCGGTCAATGCCTAGGCTGCGCCGCCTTTCGGGCTCCGACGTCATCCGCATCTTGGAGTCCTTCGGCTTCGTCGTCCACGCCCAGAGGGGAAGCCACGTCAAGCTGCGGCGTCTTGGCTCTCGATGCGAGAGACAGACGCTGACCATCCCCAGCCATAAGGAGCTGGACACGGGCACCTTGCGCGCCATCCTTCGGCAGGCAAGCCAGTACATTCCTGAAGAGGATCTGAGGCCGCACTTCTACACCGAGTGACCGAGCGATGGAAGGAATCGGCGGCCCGCGGCAGTGCAACGCAACGGAGACGCTCGACGCGCTGCGCTATCTCACGCCAGACATTGGTACGAATAGCCTAGAGGCCTGATGTTCACTATACGCCGAGATCCAGAATGAAATTCCGATTTGACCCCAACCTAGACTACCAAGTCAACGCCATCCAAGCCGTCGTCCGCCTCTTTGAGGGTGCTACGCCTCCCGACCTTTGGGGTCTCGGAAGACCCCAAAGGTCTTCTGCCTTCGGTCTCGTCTCACAGAACGGCGTCGTCGGCAACACCCTCCCCCTCACCGACACCCAGCTCCTCGCGAACCTCCACGCCGTCCAATCCGATACCGAGCTGCACGACGGCGCGCCGCTCGACCTCTCGCCGGAGCTGTCCAGCCGCGATTTCTCCGTCGAGATGGAGACGGGCACGGGCAAGACGTACGTCTATCTCCGCACCCTGATGGAACTGCACAAGGCCTACGGGCTGCGCAAGTTCATCGTCGTGGTGCCCTCGGTCGCCATCCGCGAGGGGGTGCTCAAGACCCTGCGGATGACGCGCGAGCACTTCGCCCGGCTCTACGACAACGTGCCCTACCGCTTCTACGAGTACGACTCGGGCAACCTGGCCCGCGTCCGCCAGTTCGCCGCCGGCAACGATATCGAGATCATGGTGATGACGCTCGATGCCTTCAACAAGGACACCAACGTCTTCAACCGGCGGATGGACCGGATGATGGGGCTCAAGCCGCTGGAGCTGGTCCAGGCGGCGCGGCCCGTGCTGATCCTCGACGAGCCGCAGAACATGGAGAGCGAGATCTCGCGCCAGGCGCTGGCCAGCCTCAATCCGCTGTTCAAGCTGCGCTACTCCGCCTCCCACCGCCAGCTCTACAACCTGGTCTACCGCCTGACGCCCATCGACGCCTACAACCTGCGGCTGGTGAAGCAGATCGAGGTCGCCTCGGTGGCGGAGGACCACGACGCCAACCGCGCCTATGTGAAGTGTTATTCCGTCGACGCGAAGAAGACGACGGTGAGCGCCCGGCTGCAGCTTTTTGTACGGGGCGCGAGCGGCCCGGCGCCCAAGACACGCACGGTCCGCGCCGGCGATGACCTGCGGGCCATCACCGACCTGGGCGCCTATGAGGGCTACGTGGTGGAGGAGCTGGACGCCGGCTACGGTGAGGTCCGGTTCGCGAATGGCGTTGTCATCCACGCGGGGCAGGAGCTGGGTCCCGACCACGAGAGGATCGCCGAGGTGCAGATCGCGCACACGGTCGAGGAGCATATGCGCAAGGCCGCCCGCCTCCACAAGCGCGGGATCAAGGTGCTCTCGCTCTTCTTCATCGACGAGGTCGCCAACTACACCGACGCCGGCGGCTACATCCGCCGGGCCTTTGTCGAGGCCTTCGACCGGCTCAAGGCGACGGACGCCGAGTGGGCCCGCCCCTGGCGCGAGGTGGATGCCGAGGCGGTCCAGGGCAGCTACTTCTCCGCCTACAAGTCGGAGAGCTATATGGAGAGCGACGCCGACGCCTACGACCTGATTATGCGCGACAAGGAGCGGCTGCTGGCGCTGGATGAACCGACGGCCTTTATCTTCTCCCACTCGGCGCTGCGTGAGGGGTGGGACAACCCCAACATCTTCCAGATCTGCACGCTCAACCGGACGATCTCGACGCTGCGCAAGCGGCAAGAGATCGGGCGCGGGATGCGGCTGGCGGTCAACCAGGACGGCGACCGCGTCTTCGACGAACAGGTCAACCGGCTGACGGTAGTGGCCAACGAGAGCTACCAGCAGTATTGCGAGCAGCTGCAGACGGAGTACATCGAGGCCGCCGGCACCGGGCAGGCGCCGCCGCAGCCCAAGAACGCGCGCAAGCGCCGCACGGTCCGCCTCAAGAAAGGCGACGCCTACCGCGAGCTCGACGCCGCCTTCACGGAGCTCTGGGACCACGTGGCGCGCCGCACCCGTTACCGGGTGGAGCTCGACACCGAGGCGCTGATCGCCGCCTGCGCCGAGGCAGTGCGGCCCATCCGCGTGGCGCCGGTGACCATCCGTGCCGAGCGGGTGCAGGTCGATGGCTTCCGCGACCGCGGCATGATCGACTACACGCTCCGGGGCCAGGGCGCCGTCGAGGTCGTGCGCGACTACGCCATCCCCAACGTAGCGGCGGAGCTGGCGGCGACCACGCACCTGACCCGCCGGACGGTCCTCGCCATCGTGACGCGCGCCGGCAACCTCGACCAGGTCTTCCGCAACCCCGCCGACTACTTGCAGCAGGTGAGCGACGCCATCAACGCTGCAAAGCGGCGGTTTCTGGTCGACGGCGTGCAGTACGACAAGGTCGACCGCGACCGCTTCGACATGGCATTGCTCGACGACTTCGAGGCTTACGAGGACGCGATCGTGCCCGTCACCAAGTCGATCTACGACGCCGTCGTCGTCGACTCGCAGGTCGAGCAGCGCTTCGCCGAGGCGCTGGAGCGGATGGGCGAGGTCAAGCTCTTCGTCAAGCTCCCCGACTGGTTCACCGTCCCGACCCCCATCGGATCC
>JAFGNI010000453.1 GCA_016927095.1 Anaerolineae bacterium
ATAGGGCACCTCCACGAGGACCGTCTCGATAGGCGGAAGGTCCAGCGCCGTGGGTAGCTTGTAGTCGAGCAGGTTGGCGTTGCGCATCTGGCCCTGGGCGTTGTAGTCATACCCCTCGTAGAGCGCCCATCCGATGCCCTGCGTCGCCCCGCCCTGGAGCTGGCCCTCCACCTGGACGGGGTTGATGGCCCTGCCGACGTCCTGCACCACGGTATAGCGCAGGAGTGTCACCTTACCCGTCTCGGGGTCCACCTCGACATCGGCGATATGGGTCCCAAACGAGACTCCCCAATCCTGAACATCGACGTTGCCGACGCCGATCACGGTATTGCCTGTCTCGGGTAGGAGCCCCGCCAGCGCTTCGAAGGTCATCACCTTGTCTGAGTCTCCATCGACACGGAAGGTCGCATTGGCGAAGGAGATCATCTCTACGTCGACCTCCCAGATCTCGGCGGCGCGCACCCGCATCTTGTCGATGACGTCGTGTGCTGCTTTGACCGCCGCATGGCCGGCGGAGACCGTGGTGCGGCTGCCTGCACTGACGTCGGCATAGCCGATCGAATCCGTATCCCCGACCGTGGCTTTCACCCGATCCAGGGGCAGGCCCAGGATCTCGGCGGCCTGCATCGCGGTACTGGTGCGCGTGCCGGTGATGTCGATGGAAGCTGTGACCAGAGCGACGGTGCCATCAGGGTTCACGGTGATGGTGACGCTCGAACGCGCCCCCCAGTTGCCCCAGAAGGCATGCGCAACGCCGCGCCCCCGGTTCGGTCCGTCCAGCCGCGTGGTGTAGTGGGGATGCGCTCGCGCAGCCTCAAGACACTCGGTGGCGCCGATATCATGGTGCACTGTGCCATCAAGCGCCTGGGTCCCGTTCCGGACGCTGTTGCCCAGCCGGAAATCCAGGGGGTCCAACCCCAGCATATCAGCCAGCTCATTGATCACTTGCTCGACCGCGAAGCACGCGGGGGTCGCGCCGGGCGCGCGGTAGGAGTCGACCTTGGGCTTATTGACCAACACGTCATACCCCTCGATCAGGCCGTTGGGGATGTCGTAGGGGCCGAACATCACATGCGCCCCTGAGCCAACGGGTGACCCCGGGTAGGCCCCTGCCTCGTAAAGCAGAGTCGCCGTAGCTGCGGTGATCTTCCCAGCCTTCGTGGCCCCCATCTTGACGCGGATGACCGAGCCGGAAGAGGGGCCGGTGCCCAGGAAGGTCTGGTAGCGCGACATCAGGACCCTGACCGGACGCCTGGCTTTGCGCGCCAGGAGCGCTGTGACCGTGTCGACAAAGCTGGAGTTCTTGCCTCCAAAGGCTCCGCCAACCTCCATTGGGACGACCCGCACCTTCGACATCGGCAGCTTCAGCAGCTCAACGAGGTGATCGCGCACGGCGAAGGAGCCCTGTGTTGTCGCGTAGACGGTAAGGCTGCCGTTGTCTGTGCGCTGCGCGGCGTCGGCGCGTTGCGCGGCTTCGGCCCAGACGGCTGTCGAGGCGTGCGGCTCGATGTATCCCTGGTGGACCATCGCGGTGCGGAATTCCCGCTCGACGACCACATCCGCCTCGGCGAACCCGGCTTCAGGATCGCCCTTGAGCTCCTGGAAGTAGCTGGCTACGTTCGTTGGAGATTCTCCCGTGCCGGCAAGCGAGTGCGTGCGGAGATGGTCGTGTAAGATGGGAGCATCGGGCTTCATGCTCTCCAGGACATCCATGACCGGCGGCAACACCTCGTAGACGACATCGATCAGGCCAAGTGCAGCCTCAGCGATGGCTTGTGTACGGGCCGCGACTGCGGCAACCGGGTGCCCCACGAAGAGCACCTTGTCGCTGGCTAGGACGCGGTCGCGGATCTGCTTCTCGCCGGCAGAACCCTCCGAAGAGATCTCCGGAAGGTCAGCCGCCGTGACGACAGCCAGGACACCCGCCAAAGCTTCCGCGCGGCTGGTGTCCAGCGACACGATGCGGGCATGGGCGTGCGGGCTGCGCAACACCTTGCCGACGAGCATCCCCGGCAAGTGGACATCGGCCCCGAAGCGCGCGCGCCCCACCACCTTTTCTGCGGCGTCTACGCGCGTCGTGCGCGATCCGACGACGCGAAGATCCTGCGCAACCGTTGAGGCCATCCTGTCGCCCATCAGGCCACCTCCGCAATCTGCTTAGCCGCACTCCGGACGGCCCGCACGATCTTGTCGTACCCCGTGCAACGGCAGAGGTTCCCGGAGAGCCACGTGCGAATCTCGGCCTCTGTGGGATTCGGGTTACGGTCCAATAGCGCCTTGCCTGCCATCAGCATCCCCGGCGTGCAGTAGCCGCACTGGAGCGCATCCTCCGCGATGAACGCCTGTTGAAGGGGGTGAAGGCCCTGCCAATCGGCGAGCCCTTCCACGGTCGTAACCTGGTGGCCGTCCACCTCAACGCCGAGTACAAGACAGGAATTGACCAATCGCCCATCCAGGAGCACGCTGCACGCGCCGCAGTTGCCATCATTGCAGCCTTCCTTGGCGCCCGTTAGCCCGAGGATATCGCGCAGGCATTCCAGCAGGCTCTGGTGGGGTTCACACAGGAACTCTGTGAGTTCGCCGTTGATGATCGCCGAGACCATCTGTTTTCCTGCCACTGTTATACCTCCTTCCCGGGGTAGTCGTCAGCTAAGGCCCGTTCCGCGGCCCCCTGCAGCGCTCGTTTGACCAACACGGCTGCCAGATGGCGGCGCTGTGCTGCGGTGCCTCGTGTGTCATCGATGGGCCGCGCGGCCTCCGCGGCGAGTGCTGCGGCTCGGGCGAATCCGGGTTCCTCAGGTGCCTGGCCGACCAGCACCGCGGCAGCCTCAGGGCAATCGAGTGCCGTCGGGGCCACGGCTGCGAGTGCGATGCGCGCCCTGGATATCTGTGCACGATCCGACGTCAGCGCGACCCACGCCCCGGCCCCGGCAACGGCGATGTCCATCTCTCCCCGGGGGATGAAGCGCAGATAGCGCGCGCCCGTGTGAGGCTGCGGTGCTGGGAACTTAAGCGCCACGACTATCTCGCCCTCTTGTAGCACAGTTCTACCGGGCGCGGTACAGAAGGACGCAACGGGCACCTCACGCCGCCCCTTTGGCCCTGCCACCACGGCACTGGCGCCCAGCATGATCATTGCAGCGATCGAGTCACCGCTGGGAGCGGCATTACAGAGATTGCCGCCCAGGGTGGCGCGACCCTGGATCGCGGTGCCGCCAATGATCGAAGCTGCATCAAGCAGCCCGGGATACATCCTGCGCACATCGGGATGTTCAGCCAGCACTGCGCAGGTCACAGCGGCGCCAACCGTCAACCCGGCAGTGGCATCGTAGGTGAGTGTCAGTAGCTCCGGGATCCGCTTGAGGTCAACGAGAAGGTCGACGTCAAAGCGTCCCTGGCGCAACTGGACGAGCAAGTCTGTCCCCCCAGCCAGAGGCCGCGCGCGTTCACCCCTTGTAGCGAGAAGCGCGACCGCCTCCTCCACTGAGGTCGGGGCTTCATAGGCAAAAGGCTTCATCGTCGGAGGTCCTCCTTGGTCAAATGGCACTCGTCGGACGAGGCCCCGTCCAACGGGTATCCCTATCCTATACCGAGAATGGCCCGCACGCCAGCCACGACCAGCATACCGACCAGTACCGCAGCGAACAGGCTCTTTGTCTTCCAGGCGACGATGAACGTGGGGATTGCAGCCCAGAAGAAGAGGTTGCTTTTGCCGAGCGCGACCCCTCCATCGGCAAGAACCAGCGATGGAAGCAGCATCGCCGCGAGTACCGCCACGGGTACATAGCGCAGCCAGGTGATCACCAGCGGTGGCAGCGATCGCGTTGAGAAGAGCCAGAGCGGCAGGAGGCGCGGCAGATAAGTGACGATGAGCATCCCGACGATGGTGAGAAACACCATTGTTTGGTCGATCACGATGCCACCTCACCACGTTGCGTATCCCCGGGTGACCCCTTTCTGTCACGTGCCGACTCGAGCACGGCGCCTACCGTCGCGCCTGCCACCGTCGCCAGGATGATGCTCCATTGGCCCACGCCCCACAGCGTAAGCATCACGGCAAGCACTCCCGTCAGCACCGCGATGGCAACCTCGAGCCGACGCTTGATCTGCATCACGAGCAGCGCGATGAACATCGCGGGTAACGTGTAATCGAGCGCCAGGGGCTTGACGTCGGTGATGCGTCCGCCCACCACTGCGCCCAACCACGACCCAAAGAGCCATGAGAGTTGCGCAGTCAGATTAAGCGCGCCGACCTCGATCTTGCTCGGGATGCCGCCGGCGAACCTGACGCTGTGAAGCGCGAATGATTCATCGGTAAGCTCGTAGGCAAAGACTGCCAGTTCCCACTTGCGCCAGCCTCTGAGGTAGGGTGAGAGGGCTGCGGAGAAGAGCATGTGCCGCAGATTCACCACGAAGGTGGTCGCTACGATAGACAGTGCCGGTGCAGCTGCCGCGAAGAGGCCTGCGGCGATGAGTTGGGACGACCCTGCATACACCAGGGCTGACATCGCCAGGGTATTGAACAGCGATAACCCTGCCTGCTGTGCCAACACACCATAAGCAAAGCCAATGGGGATGTAGCCCATGACGATGGGCATCGCCCGGGCGATGCCACGCACCCACGCGGGCTTGCCGGACGAGCCAACAGAATCGGGAATTCCGTTCATCACCTTACCGGAATCTCTAGCATCAAGCTAGATGGATGGTAGGTGATTGCACGACGACGTCCAGGTGAATCGGCGCGTCGTTTGTACCGCCATAGCCGAGATCATTGCCGATACCGAAGTGACAGGTTCCCGCGATGCTCTCATCGATGCCGATGATGCCTGTTGGTGTCATCGTCGACAGACCGATGCCGAGCTCAATCACCCTGCGACAGTTGTCCGGCAAGTGCCACAGCTTGTTATGGAGCCGCGTTGCTATGTCGCCGCCGGTGATCTCGGTGATCTCGCCATTCTGCACGGTCAGGGCAACGGGGACATCGACGAGGCCCAGGCTGTCGATCAGGTCCGCGTGGACGCGCAGCTCTCCTACAGTGACGTCGACGACGATCACGCCGTTGGCAGAACCCTCAACAATGCCGAAGCTCGTTTCGGCGGGTGGCAGGTAGCACGTCTCTCCTGTCCCCGGCGTCTTGTAGGCGATCGTGTGTGGGCTATTGACGCAGAAGGTTAGATCCGTGCCGCTGGATGCGGTGACGCGGACGGTAGCGCCACGCTGCATTGCCTCGAATTGCCGTGCGGTGCTTGGTGGCAGTTCCTGTGGTGTGTTCAGACCCTCCAACAGTGCTTTCCTGGTGATGGTGGGTCTGATGAAGGCGTATTTTGCTCGAACGTTCTCCGGTTTCTCAAAGGCCCTGAACAGCTGCCCCCAGCCCTTTGTGATGAAGCTCCCACATCCGATGTTGACCAGCAGCAGGTCGCCCGGCAGTAGCCGGGAGATATCGGCCACTATGCTGCCATAGTCATCAATCTCGTCAAGGTTGATGAGGTCGATTCC
>JAFGNI010000454.1 GCA_016927095.1 Anaerolineae bacterium
GGTGACGTGATGCGACCCTCGTAGAGCCTGGTTGCGGCGCGCAGCATGCGCAATCCGACCGCATAGGCACTGCCTTCATCGCCCAACAGCGAGCCCCAGCCGCCGGCTGTTGTCTGCCGTCCATCGTCGGCACGAACAGCCCACGCTGTGGCGCCGGTGGCTGCGACGACCGCGACGCCATGCGGTACATAGAGCCCGGCCCGCGCGAAGATGACGTCGCGTTCGGTATAGGTGTGATACTGGGCGTCGGGGATCACTGCGCCGAACAGTTCGGGGCCAAAGCGTGTTACCACCAGCGCCGAGGCGAAGTGCGCGACGTCGTCCCCCTGAACGCCTGCTGTCTCCAGAACCTGAGTTACTGCGGATAGGGCCGCGGCGTGCGCGGCTTGCAGCGAGACGAAGTTGGTGTTGACACCACTCGACTGGCTGGTCGCCAGTACGGCGCCCGTCGTATCCATCAGCACCGCCTGGCACCGCGTACCCCCACCTTCGAGGCATATCAGGTAGGAGCTACGGTTCACGGTACCCTCCGGTATCCGGCCCCTGGACATCCCACGCGAAAACGTGCGCCTCCCCGGCCCCCCACGTTGCCTCGGGGATGAAACGCACAGCGCACGTCGTCACGTCGACGGGCAACCGCACCAGGCGCTGGTGGTTCGCATCGACGCGCGCGACTTCGCGCCACTCGTTGGGCTCGCCTTGCGCCAGGATACGGAAGGCACGGACGAGCGTTGCGGGTGGGGCGATCTCCGGCATATCAAGTGGGATGTTGGCGGGGGTGCTCTTCTCAGGGCGATTGAGATCGCTGTCGAAGGTGAAGCGCAGGCCAGTGACCTGTGTGGGGCCGTCGAACCGGTACTCGGCCCAGGCACCCAAATGCGCGGTCCAGCCGTTGTCCTCGGTGCCGATGGGCCGGTCCAGGCCGTTGCGCAGCGGCTCGGGATTGCCTTCGGAGGCCGTCAGGGTCGCGCGTTGGCTCAACGCAGGCACTTGGCGCCGGCGCCAGGGGAGGTAGCAGTCATCGTCCATCAGCGTCTGCTGTAGCTCGTCAATGCGCTGTACGGTGATGTCGCGCGGTGACAACCCGTCGCGCACAGCGATAGACGCCGCGGTACCGACCGCTTGCCCAACCGTTGCACAGGTAGCCATCACCCGTGTCGCGCTCATTGCAGCGTGGGTGACGCTGATATTGCGACCGGCGCAGAAGAGGTTGGCGACATTGCGCGAATAGAGTGCCCGGTAGGGGATCCCGAAGGGCGAGGGCGCAGGATGGAAGATGGTGGGCTGCCCCGCCCAGGTGATGCCGCCCGGATGGTGGTCGTCCATCGTCCATCCACCGTAGGCGACAAGATCCTCGAAGCGACCCTCGGTGCGCACGTCGTTCTGCGTCACAATCACGTCGCCCTCGTAGCGCCTGCTCTCACGCTTTCCAGGTAGAAAGCCGACCCACTCCAGCGTCCAGTTGTCGGCGCCGTGGTCGCCGCGGTTCTTGATGTGGTCCCAGACGCCAAAGGCTACTTTGAGCAACTCATCGCGGACAGCCTCGGTGTCGTGAATCGAGTCCTGTTCGCCGCCGAGCTCGATCCACCAGAAATTGGTGCTTAGGATGTCGTGTCCACGGTAAGGAAGATCATCGCAGGTCTCGTAGACGTTGGCCCAGGCCGGAGGTAAGAACGACTGCTGTCGGTCGGTCTCACGTGCCTGGATCAGACAGCTCATTCCCATCGTCTTGCGATCGGCCTGCTCGGGCTCGATGTCCTCGTCGAACTCGGCCCGCGCCTCGCGCCCGACGCGGTAGACGGCACCGGTGAGCGGGGCCAGAACGCTGTCTCCGGAGCAGTCTGCGAAGAGGTCAGCCGCTACCGTGTGCCAGGTCTCGGAGGTTGTCTGCCAGCCTTTGATGGTTGCGATACGGTCGCCGTCCATCTCGACGCTGTTGCACGAGCAGTTGAGCAGCATGGTGATATTGGGCTCGAAGCGCACCTTCTCGTAGAGCACGCTGTCCCAGATCGAGTAGTTGCGGAGGGGGTTGCGGTAGCGGTTCTCCAGCTCCAGCTCCTCCACGATGCCGGTCTCGCGGTTATTCGTGCCGTGGGCACCGCAGATCCACATCCGGATCTCGGATGAGACGTTGCCTCCCAAAACCGGGCGGTCCTGCATCAGCGCGACCCTCACGCCGTGGCGCGCGGCGGCAATCGCCGCCGCCATGCCTGCCAGGCCACCGCCGACGACGCAGAAATCGACTCGATGCATGACGTCTCTCATGGTTGTCTCCTAGGTGTGAGCAAACAGCTCTTTAGCGTGTCTCCTCCATAGAGCAGACGCCCAGAGCTATCAAACCGCACGTGGCTCGGCCTTGCTCAGTGAGGGTCACACTACCGTCGTCCGGCGAGGACGAGGGCGAGACCAGGTAGGAGCAGGGCAGCCAGCAGGACCAGCCAGGGGCCGGTATCGTGCCAGAGGAGTGAGGCCTCGGTCCGTGCCTCCGTGGTCGCGGTAGGTTGTTGGCTCTGCTCGGCCGACAGCTGCCACGCCTGATCTACGGCGGCTAGATCCTGCCCCAGCCCTTCCTGTAACCCGGCGTTGCACGCCTTGCCGTCAGCATAGGCGAGGACGAGTCGGCGCAGTCCCGACCAGCCGTAGGTCTGGCGGAGGTAGGCGACGACGCGTTCGCTCTGTGCGTAGGCCAGTTGCGCACGATGCGGGTCATCGGGGAAGGGCAGACAGAGTTCCGCCAGCGGAATCAGCGCGCCCGAGCGCTGCGCTTCCTGGAGGACAATCGCCCTCAGAGGATCGGGACGGGCCTCAAAGCCCATGGCCAGCCCTTCGTTAAGCCACGTGGGGAGCGAGGCATAGCCCTGGGCACCCAGCCAATCGTAGAGCGCGCGGTGGGCGAGTTCGTGGGGAATGTCCTGCTGCATCGTGACGGGGGCCTCAACTGTGGGCGCGATGGCGACAAGGACCACACCGAGCTCCGGGTACGCCACGCCGCCCGCCCAATCGAAGCCCGCCAACTGCATAGCCGAGGCCAGGTCGGACTGCGAGGGATAGATATAGATATCGCTGCTCTTAACGCGCTCTGTGCCGAGAGCCTCTTGAAAGCGGGTCAGCGCGCTTTCGGCGACGTCGACAGCCTGAATCATCAAGGATCGCTCTCCGGAGACCCAGTGTACCGCGACGCCATCGCCCCTCGCGGTCTGCCAGGCGTAACGGTTGTCGATGTACTGGAAGCGCACTTTCTCGGTCTCGATCAGGCTACCGCCGTCTCCCGGGTAGCTCCACCAGTAGGTTAGCTGCACATAGGGGGGTAGGGGCTCTGAGACGAGATTGCGTGCGACTTCAGCCCTGTTCTCGGTTACGGACGCATCGAACC
>JAFGNI010000455.1 GCA_016927095.1 Anaerolineae bacterium
AATCGCGGCCAGTAGGTCCTGCTTGATCTCGTCATCCTCAGTGCCGTGTTTGATGACGCTAGCCGGCTTCGCGTTGGCTGCGCAGTACTTGTGGAAGTGCTCAGCTATCTCAAGCGTGGATAGTGGCATCCCATGTTCATTGCACCATTCGGAGACCCGGGCCAGCTGGCTTAGCCCTGATCTGCCGCTTGCGGCAAGGCACTCTCAATTTGCGGCCTACTCAACCTTCGTGATCGGCGCATCGTAGCTCTCGGGTGCGTTCTGCTGTAGGCAGACCCAGGCATTGGCTCGGTCGATCTCTTCCTCGATCTGGTCCAACAGCTCAAGGGCGCGGATGGTCTCGCTGTTCATCAGGGCAACACGTTGCTGGTTGAGAAGATCGTCATCCGTCCTGGATGGCGCTCGCTCCTGATCTGGTCAGACGGGAATGGGCTATCAGGGAGCACGGCATCGCAGTCTCGGCGTGCCACCCCTTGCGCGGTCTGTTGGTTCTGTAGGGATGTAATAGTTGCATTCGAGACGACCGCGTGGCGCGGTCTTTCGTGATCAGGGTTTGATCGACTCGTAGGTCCACGTTTTACATCGCAGATCGAGCTGCCTTGGTGTGCTGGCCCCGGTTCGGGGTACGGCATAGCGCAGTTCGATCTGTGTATTTTGGGCCTGCAACATCAGTAGTGGCTGACCTTACTGACTCTGGGATGACCAACATAGGAACCTCCGAGTCTCGCGCCGCGCATCGGAGCTGTGAGCGAACCCCACTGAATTGTGTTAAGGCAATCTACCCTCGCCGCCTGCTGTGAGGTTAGCGGGTGTCCTGCGCCTCCATGGCGGTGCGCCAGGCGTCCTCGAACGTGCGTGGGGGCTCCAGTCCCGGACGGTCGGGCTTGCGGACGAGGGTCAGCGCCTCCGTTGGGCAGGTGCTGACGCAGAGACCACAGCCGATGCAGCGGTCGGTATTCAGAAACACGTGATCCTCCCCGGCGGTCAACGCCTCCATCTGGCAACGCTCCAGGCAGGTCTTACAATTCTGACAGAGCTCAGGATCAAGTTGGGCAATGAAGGCGTTCACGACCACGTCAGATGGCTTGGGGTGCCGCTTGATGCCCTGCAGAATCCCGCAGCAACATCCGCAGCAACAGCAGATGAACGCCGCTTCCTTGGAGTTGGAGGGTTGAAGTACGAGGTTGGCCGCGTCGGCACGAGCCAGGATCTCAGCCACCTCGTCCCGGTCAATGGCGCGACCGCGACCAGTGCGGACATAGTAGTCCGCGAAATCACCAAAGGACAAGCAAGTCTCCTCAGGTGCATCGCAGCCGCCGCCATGCATCTTCGCCGTGTGACGGCATATGCAGGGCGCAACGGCGAAGCGATCCTCGGCCGCGATCAGGGCGTCGACGTTCTCATAGGGCAGCACCTCCAGACGGATGTCGATGCTCTCCCCGATGGGGATGGTCCGCATTTGAGGGCCACTCGGTCTGTCAGAGGGCTTGCGTGTCCGCCAGTAGTCGTCAATATCCTTCAGGAGCTCATCGTCGAGGCGGCCAATCTGGAACTCGTAGATACCAACGACCCACGGCACCGCCTCGTATCGCAGCGTGCCGTCTTCTGCCGTCACGGAGAGGATCAGTCCCTTCTGGGCCATCTCAGTTAGCCTACGTTCCGCCACCTCTGCTCGCAAACCGGCGCGTGCAGCAATTGCCGCTGCGTCCTCGCGCTCGATGTTGAGGTGTATGGCAAGCTCCGCCTCTTCCAGCGTGAACAGTCTCTTGAGCAGACGCCGCTCGACCGTTGAGTCCTGCGACCCAAAGCCACCCGGCAACTTGTCCAGATGCTGCGCCAGGTCTTTGTAGATCCGGTCTTCTCTTTCGATCTCCACCATCTCGATGCTCCTTCCTGTTTTGCTTCCTTGACGGAATCTCGTGCGATCAGCCCCTGATTCACGTCCTTTACTTGCCGTCGGCGATCGATGCAATCGCATCAAAGTCGAGCATATACTCTAGCGTGCCCAAATACTTCCCTGAGGTATCTCTAAGCGCGATAAAGCGGTTGAGGATTCTGGGGGCATCCGATGAGATCCAGAACCAGGTCTCGTCCGCTTCTCCGGATTTGAGCTCGGACAGGATCTTGTCTACCTTTGGCAGCGAGGCTTCCCGGTGACAACCATGTAGGTCTCTGCCGATCAGTTCTTCGCTAATGGGTACGATGCGGTGTCCGGCTTTGTTCCGGTAGCGTATGCAGTCATTCTCGTCAATGAATACGATCTCGAAAGGCACAGCGTCCAGGATCGCAGCAATCTGTTCCTCGCTCAGGTTAAGCATGTTAATGCATTCCTTTCAAACTAGCTAGACGTGATCGGCAGGGGACCGAAAACGCGATCAATCGGGATGACCCACTGGTTTCCTCAGTGTTGATATTCACTGGACGCCTGGAGATAGGCCGCGATATTCCTCCTGGCGCCGCGCATACGGTAGGTATGGTTTAACGTGTCCTCAAAGCTGATGCCCACGGCAGAGCTGCCATCTTCAGCGTGCAGTATGCCGTCGTTCTCGGGCGTGATGGTGTGCTCGTAGACATCGTTCTTGCCAATCCGGTAGGCCCGTGTTCGTCGCTGCTCCATAGTGTCTCGGTGACTAAGTTAGCGTTGCCATTCGCGCATTCGACGCGCATATACCTCAGCTTCTTGGCCCGCCTGCCGTGGTTGGCGACTCTGATAACAAGCAGCAGTAGATGCGACGGTTGCTCCGCGTGGATCTGCTGCGGGCGATAGAAGTGGCTGATGGTGCTGACCCGGGCACCCTCTCAGAAGGTAGCATCGACGGACAGCGCATGGTGGCTTAGTTCTAATCAAAGGGTTGTTGGGGCGCTAATGGCGCCCAGGCACAAAGGCTATGCCTAAGGGGCACCCCCTACGGCGCTGCCACGAGTGAGCGTCCGAGGTCCCCAGATAGCGATGACCACAGCGACTGCCGCGACGCCAAGTACAAAGTTGTAGATCTCAGCTCGGGCAGAAAGCGCAAACAACTCCCCAAAGGCATTGCCAACGAAGTGAAAGAGAATCGCCGACAACGTACTACTGCGCGTGTTGTTGTAGATCCACGTGTACAACACCGCTTCTACCACGATCGTGATCAGATAGAACCAGAACCGTTGTGTGCCCAACCCGACTTGTTCAGCTTGCCAAGTCCCGGCGATGAAGAAGAGCGGCAGGTGCCACAGCGACCACACCACGCCCACAATCAAGCTCGCCTTCAAGGCAGTCTGTTGAGCCTGCAACCCATCCAGCGCATACCCACGCCAACCTGGCTCTTCCGGCACCGGACCGAAAAGCAGCCAGAAGAAAAGGGTCGGAACGATCAGTAATGGCTGCACCGCAAAGCGGCTTACAGCCTCCGGCGCGATCCCATGTCCGCCTGACAGCACATCAATCAGCGCAGCCAGACCCGACTTGACGGGAGTGTACAGGAAAATCACCAAGTACCAGCCGAAACTGATACGCCGGAAGTCAATGATCCGCTGCCAGAAGTCACGTTGAAACGGTCGGTCGTGTTTGAGCCGGGCTAGGCCCATGGCGACGGCCAGCGGCATAATGCCACCCAAATAACGCAGCGCTGTAACACCCCACCTCGGGAGGAAGCCGTCTATGGCCGCGGCAAGAAACTCGACCAACCACGTAAGGCCCAGTGTCAGACCCAAGAAGACCCACGGATGAGCATCAGCGGAAAACGACGATGATCTGTCACCAGTTTCAACGGTCAAGCTCACATCTCCTTCAGGGCCTTCTCAGCCGCCAAAATTAGCGGGAAGCAGGCGATCTCCGAGAATCCCCTCTCTCGGTTGAGTTCGGCGGCGCGGAGATTGTGCTAAGCTTAGGCCTGCCATCGTTCCGCCGCATACCGGACAACGTCCATCGCTGGATGTTCCCAAACCTCGTGGACACGTTCATCTTCGGCAGCTGCGCGAAGGCAGAAGCTTCACGCCAGATGCGCGAATGAAAAGGGCATGCTCAGTATAGCCCGGCATAGCGAACCCACAACTACCGCGAGAGGATGCAGGCGGGGAGCCAGTCACAGCTGAATTAGCTTTGCTAGGCTGTCTGGGCAACCATTGTAGAGGCGCCCTCGTCGTACAACCTCGCCCCGCCCCCGGTCCGCCGCCCCGACCCTGCGGCGCCGGATCGGCGTCGTGACGGCATGCTCCAGCGTGGCGCCGCCTTCGCGTGGACCTTGCGCAACGGCGGCTGCGCCGCCGGGCCGGGTGGGCTACCCGGCCCACATAACAGCCCGCACACAGCGTGATGCAGGATGGCAAAAGGCGATTGCCCTTACTGCGCGAGCCTGCCTCTTGACAGCAGGTGATTTATGCTATATTATTGTTACAAATGTTGTTTAAAGAGAAGCAGCTTACCCCATCGGTAGTCCTATCTACAGCGGTCGTGACCCGTTCAACACGCATGTCGGCGTGTCTTCGTTCTCAGCGAAGGGTGGGCTATCAGGTCGGCTGTGACCCGCACGTCTATGCAGGCCGTGTAGGGCGCGTATCACGTCAGAGGATCGCAGGGGAGGCATAGCGTGAGCTTGAGCGGAGGGCAGTTCTCAGTATCGCATCAAGGTTCCCAAACCGCGCCCGCGATGGGCGAGGGGTGTGAGTTACCCTTGGACTTCAACATCGGCGCGGTTGTGGCATGTGAGGACGGTGGTTGCGGGAAGCTGGTCCGGGTCGTCATCGATCCCGTGACCGAGAATGTCACACACCTGGTGGTGGAGCGAGGCTTCATCCTGAAGGACCTGCGTGTCGTGCCCATCTCGGCCATCAAAGGGACCACGGAGGGTACCGTACAGCTCGGCTTTCAAAGCAGGGGCTTGGATACCTTCCGCCGCTATCGCGAGACCGATTATCGGATGCCGACCTTCGGTCTCAACACCGCCAAGTATAACTCCGAGGATGTCCGTTACTCGGTCTATACCTACCAGGGACTCAGCGGGCAAGCTGTCGTCCCGGCCAGCAAGCACCACCTTCACAAGGGGGTGCCGTTCGATATGAAGGTCGTGGGACACGGCACGGAGGTCAGCGACCTAGAGGGCCGCGTCGGACAGGTGGATCACGTGCTGGTGGATTGCACCGAGGGGCACATCACCCACCTGGTCGTGTACGTCAAGCCGCTGGGCCGATTTGTGATCGTGCCCGTTGCGACGTTGGTCAGCGTGGAGGATGC